>RFJN01000398.1 GCA_003694875.1 Planctomycetota bacterium
ACCTGTTCGGTCCGCGCCGCGCTGATCCCGCGGATCGCGTCCGGGGTGTACGCGCCGAAGAGAAAGTAGGTCGGCATGCCCGCTCTCCGTCCCCGTTCCTGCTCGCCCCCTCCAGTCTTCGCAGCGGGGCGGGGCCGTCAAGCGCAGGCCGGCGTGGCGCTCACCACCGGTAGCCGAGCGCCGCCACGAGATCGGCCGTCCGCGTGCGGAACGACGCGAGGGCCGCGGGCTCGAGTCGCTCGCGCCAGGGTGTGGGAGGCGTCACGGGGTGGCGACGCAGCAGCTGGCGCAGCGCGCGGCTCGACAGCTCGATCCCGAACCAGCCGAGCAGCGCCTCGAGCTCGCGCTCGGGCGCGCGGGCGATCTCCTCGTGGCGCACCACCCGTACGCCGGGATCGAGCGCGCCCAGGTCGATCCAGCCGCGCGCGCGGCGGAACCACCCCTCGCGTTCGAGGTGGCCGAGCAGCACGTGCAGCGCGTCGGCGCCGGTGCGCTCGCGGACCGCGTCGCGCGAGCGCTGCGCCGCCGGATCGTGCGCGCGCCCTGTCCGGATCGCCTCGTAGCGCTCGAGCCACAGCGCGCGCGGATCCTGCACCACGTACACCGCACGCCACGGTTCGGGCTTGCGCAACCGGACGAAGTCGCGGTAGGACAGATCGAGCCCCGCCGCGAGCACCCCGGCACGCGAGGCCGCCGCCGGTCGCGTCACCGGCCGGAGCGAGGCCGCGGCGCACACGATCGGATCGTGCAGCAGCGCCGCGATCCACGCGCTGCCGCGGCCGGGCGCCCCCAGCTGGTAGAGGGCGGTGAAGCGCGGTGTCGCACGGGTGGTCAGCCGCAGCCACGCCGCGCGCGCGACCGCCACCGCACGCTCCCAGCGTATGCGTCGAGGCGAGAGCGCCACGGCCTCAGGGAACGCGCCGGCCCGCGGCGTCGAGCACCATGCGGCGCACGAGGCGACCGAGCACCCAGCGCCGGTAGCGCGCGGTCGAACGCACGTCGTCGATCGGCTGCACCTCGCCCGCGGCGCAGGCGCCCGCCCGCTCGGCGAGATCCGCGTCGGGGATCTGTCCCTCGAGCAGCGCCTCGGTCTCGCGCAGCCGCACCGGGGTGGGCGCCACCGAGCCCGCCCCGATCCGGACCCCGGTGAGCCGCCCGCCCGGGCGATCGCAACCGAGCGCCACGATCACCTTGCTGATCGCCTGCGCGCAGCGTGTGCCGACCTTGTGCACCGCGCCGAACGCGTGCTCGCCCGCGAGCGGGATGCGCACGCGCGCGATCAGCTCGCCCGGCTCGAGCGCGGTCTGCCGGTAGCCGGTGTGGAACGCCTCGTACGCTACGGTCCGTTCGCCGGCCGGTCCCGCGAGAACGAGTTCGGCCCCGAGCGCGAGCAGCACCGGCAGCGAGTCGCCCGCCGGCGACGCGTTCGCGATGTTGCCCCCGATCGTGGCGCGGTTCTGGATCTGCCACGCTCCGATCGTGCCCGCGATCTCGGCGAGCGCGGGAGCGTGCCGCAGCACCCGCTCGCTCTCTCCGATCGTGCGGAACGAGGTGCACGCGCCGATCTCGAGCGCGCCGTCACGCTCCTCGATCCCGCGCAGCGCCTCGATTCCGAGCAGATCGAGCACCGCGTTCGGCCGCTCGCGCCGGCTGTGCCACTGCACGAGCAGATCGGTACACCCCGCGATCGGAATCGCGCCCGTGGCGGGGTCGGCGAGCAGCTCGATCGCCTCCTCGAGCCGCTCGGGTCGGAAGCACACGCTCACCGGCTGCTGTCCTCCTGCGCTGCGTCCGCCCGTTCGGCGCACCGTTGTGCGGCGGCCTGCTGCACCGCCGCGAGGATCCGCTCGTAGCCGGTGCAACGGCACAGATTGCCTCCGATCGCCTCGCGGATCTGGCCGCGGTTCGGGCGCGGGTTGCGCTCGAGCAGCGCGCGCGCACTCACCACGATCCCCGGCGTGCACGCCCCGCACTGCACCCCGCCCGCCTCGACGAACGCCTCCACGAGTGCCGCGCCGCGCGCGTCCGCGGTGAGCCCCTCCACCGTCTCGACGTGCCGGTCCGCCACCTGCAGCATGGGCACGAGACAGCTGCAGACCGGCTCGCCGTCGAGCAGCACCGTGCACGCGCCGCACTCGCCCTCGCCGCACCCCTCCTTGGTGCCGGTCAGCCCGTAGTGCTCGCGCAGCACGTCGAGCAGACGCGCGAGCGGGGCCCCGTCGTAGCGCTGCGGCTGCCCGTTGAGCCGAAAGGGGATCGCGCTCGGACTCACGGCCGAACTCCTTCGCGGTGCGGTTGCGTGCTCGGGTGCTGCGCCTCCCGGCACAGCGCGTCGTGGATCCGCTCGGGGCTCGCGGGCAGCGCGTCCAGCACCGCCCCCGTGGCGTTCTCGATCGCCTGCACGATCGCCGGCGCCCCGCCGTCCATGGGGATCTCGCCCACCCCCTTCGCCCCGGTGGGGTGGTTCGGCGCGGGATTCTCGATCAGCACCGTCTCCATGTCCGGGGTGTCGAGGGCGGTGGGAATGATGTAGGTCTGCAGCCGGTCGTTGCGGTAGTGGCCGTTGGCGAGCTGGATCTCCTCGAGATAGCCCCACGCGATCGCCTGCAGCGCTCCGCCCTCGATCTGCCCCTTGCACAGCACGGGGTGGATCGCGCGTCCCACGTCGCACACCGAGGTGAGCCGCAGCGGACGCACCGCGAGGGTGTCGGGATCGACCTCGATCTCCACCACCTCGCACAGCCAGCCGTAGGCCGGATACGCGGTGCCCTGGTAGGTGCTCTCGTCGAAGCGCTGCTCCGGCGGCGTCTCGTGCTGCGCGGTCTCGATCACCTCGCCCTCGGCGGCGATCAACGCCGTCGCGGCCTCGGCGAAGCTGCCGCACGGCCGCCCCTCGC
>RFJN01000399.1 GCA_003694875.1 Planctomycetota bacterium
CGACGACGACCGGGGGGTGTTCGACCGCCACGGCCGGCGCGTTCCCTCGCAGCTGCACCTGCTGTTCGAGCCGCTGCAGCGCGTCTCGCAGCGGATCGCGGCCGCCGGCGCGGGTGACTCGCTCGGTGCCGCGAGCCTGCGGCTCGTCGAGGTCGCTCTCGCCACCGACTGGGACGACGGCGGCACGCCTGCCGATCCGCGCGACGACGTCGAGCGGCTGCGCTACCCGGCGCTGGTGCCGCTCGCCGCGGCGACGCTCGGCGAGGCGGCCGACACACTCAGCGTGCTGCCGTGGCGTCGCAACGACCAGATCTCGCGCTGGCAGGACACCCTCGAGCGGCTGTGGGCACGGCCCGAACTGCCGGCCATGCTCGACATGGCGCGCGCGTTCGAGAACGCACCCGAACGCGCGACCATCCTGGCTGCGCTCGCCGCACTCTTGCGGCCACAGCCGGACCCCGACACCGACGTGTGCGGCGCGCTCGCGCAGCTCGGGATCGCCGCGCTCGCGCGCCCGGTCGATCCGGCCGCGACGGTCGCGCTGCTGCGCTTCGGCGGCCGCGTGCTCGATCCGGCGAGCCCGCGCGGGGTGACGCTGCTGCGCGGCGGCCTGCGGCTGCTCGGTGGTGCGCAGGGGGCGCTGCTCACCACCGTGGCGCGCAACGCCCTCGCCACACCGCCCGGCGGGGGAGCGAGTCCGCTCGCGGTGCTGCTCGAGCTGCGGGACGCGCTCGCACACGCCGCGCTGCCGCCGGGCCAGAGCGCGCTGCCGCTCACGCGCGCGCGGCTGCGCGATCAGCTTGTGGAACTCGCCGCGTGGTTGCGCGATCATGAGCGCGGTCTCGCCTGGGTCTGGGACAACGTGCGCTCGCGCCGACGCTGACGCCTTGCGGGGCGCGCGCGAACGCGAGCGCGCTCCGGGCGAGGAGAGGTGCGGGGGTGCGGGAGCGTGGACACGGCACGGCAGCCGCCCGCGGTCGGAACGGTGCTGCGCCCGCGTGCGCGGGCGGCCGGGCGGCTCGAGCGGGCGCGTGCGATCGTGCGCGCGGCGGCCGAGTCGCTCGAGCGGCGCTGCTACCGCTTCGAGCAGGTGTGCGCGCACTTCTGCAACCGGGACGCGCACACGCTGCAGCGCGCGGGCCACATCCACTACGGCACCCCGTGCCATGACCTCGCCACGCTCGCGCTCTTCGAGCTCGCGCGCGCCGGTCACGAGCCGGTGGCGGTGCTGTGCCGCGTGGCGCGCTGGCTGCAGCCGGTGAAGTACCAGTGCGGGATCGAGCTGTGGATCGCGGGTGCCGCATACCACGTGGGCTTCGGCGTGACGAGCACCCGCTTCGCCCCGGGCCGCTTCGTGCCCGCCGGCCACCGCAGCCACGTGCTGCGCGCGCCGTATCCGCGATCGCTGTGGGGCGCCCCGCTGCTGCGCTGCTTCGGGCTGTGCTCGCCCGAGCAGGTCGACCGCGCGATCGCCGGCCACCACCACCGCCGCCACCTGCGCAGCTACCGCGGCAGCACCCGCCCCTGGCGCTGGCGGCGCGCCGAGCGGCGGGCGCTCGCGCGCTTCGCCCGGGGCGACGACCCGTGGCTTCTCACCCCCGGCCGCTGGCGGGCCGCGCGTGCGGACGGCAGCCCGCTCGTCGCGGTGTTCGGGTAGACTGACGCCGATCCCGATCCGCGCTGCGCCGAGGTAGCCCATGCCGGCCCCGATCCGCCCGCTGCCCCCCGAACTGGTCAACCAGATCGCCGCCGGCGAGGTGGTGGAGCGGCCGGCCTCGGTGCTCAAGGAACTGGTGGAGAACAGCCTCGACGCGGGGGCGCGGCGGATCGAGATCGCGATCGAGGAGGGCGGCCGACGGCTGTTGCGCGTGGTCGACGACGGGGCGGGGATCGCCGCCGAGCAGCTGCCGCTCGCGGTGGCGAGCCACGCCACCTCCAAGCTGCACGCGCTCGAGCAGCTGTTCTCGATCCGCTCGCTCGGCTTCCGCGGCGAGGCGCTCGCGAGCATAGGGAGCGTGTCCGAGCTGCGGCTCGCCTCGCGGCCGCCGGGGCAGCCGTGCGGCGCCGAGATCCGGGTGCGCGGGGGGCTCGCGGGCGAGGTGCGGCCGAGCGCGGTCGCGGTGGGCACGCTCGTCGAGGTGCGCAACCTCTTCTTCAACACGCCCGCGCGCCGCAAGTTCCTCGGCTCGCCGGCGGCCGAGAGCCGCGCGTGCGCGCGCACCCTGATGCGGCTCGCGCTCGCGAGCCCCGAGGTCGGCATGCGGCTGAGAAGCGGCGGGCGCACCCTGATCGAGGCGCCGCCGAGCGAGGGCGAGCACGCGCTGCGCGAGCGCGTGACCGCGCTGTTCGGTCGCGCGGTGACCGACGACCTCGTGCCGGTGGCGTTCGAGCGCGACGGGCTCGTGGTGCGGGGCCTCGCGGCGCTGCCGCGGCGCAACCGCGGCGACTCGACCCACCAGTTCGTCGCGCTCAAGGTACGCGGCGGGCGCGCGCGCCCGATCCGCGACAAGCTGATCGCCGCGGCGATCCGCGAGGCGTACCGCGGGCTGCTCATGACGCGCCGGCACGCGGTGGTGTTCCTCGAACTCGAACTCGGCGCCGAGGACGTCGACGTGAACGTGCACCCCGCGAAGCTCGAGGTGCGCTTCCGCCACGGCTCGAACGTGTTCGGCACCGTCGTGCGCGCGCTGCGGGCCGCGCTCGACGGCGCGCTCGCCCCGGCGGTGCTCGAGACGAGCGAATCCCCGCCCGCCCCACCGCCCGCGGCGACGCCCGCGAGCAGCTCCGACGACCCGCGCTGGGCGTGGCGACCGCGGCCGATCACCCGCCACCCGCCGGCCGCCCCGGTGTCCGAGGGTGCGAGCGAGACGGCGAGCGCAGCGAGCGCCACGAGCACCGCGACGTCTGCGCGTCCGCAGACGGCGGAGACGCTGGCCTCGTCGGCCGCTGGTGCCTCGTCGCCCAGCCCCGCCCCTTCGC
>RFJN01000400.1 GCA_003694875.1 Planctomycetota bacterium
GCCACCACCCGCTCGAGCAGCCCCTCGAGCCTCCGGCGCACCCTGGCCGTGAGCCGCTCGTGACCCCAGCCCGCCGCCACCCGCCGCAGCAGCTCGCGCTCGTGCACCGGCGCCTCGTGCTCCGCCACCGCGAGCAGCCGTCGCTCGATCGCCGCCTCCTCGTCCTCGGCAAACAGCCGCTCGGGCGGCGCCGCCGGCGCCTCGCTCGCAAACACCGACCAGATCGCCAGACGCACCGCGCCCCCGTCCCCACCCGCCTCGCGCCCCGGCGGCCGCTGCGCCTCCCCACCGGACGCGGCGGCGCCGACCACGGCCACCTCCCCGTCCGCCCCCTCGGGCGCGCCCTCCCTGTCCCGCGGCGACGCCGGCTCCACCGGCGGCGGCGCGCCCGCGCCGGTCTCGCCGCCGCCCCCGCCATCGGCCTCGCTTTCGCTCTCGGGCTCGGGCTCGCCCGCCGCCGGGGACGTGTCGGGCACGTTGCGCCAGCGCGCCCGCAGCAGCGCCTCGAACGGCTGCGCCTGCGCCTCGGCGCACGCGCGCTCGATCGCCTCGTGCACGCGCGCCACCACCCCCTCGCGGTCGAAGTGCCACTCGAGCGCATACACCCGGTGCAGCCGCCAGCCCATCGACGCGAGCACCGCCTCGCGCGTGCGCTCGCGCACCCGCACCGTCGCCGCGCGCGCGAACGCCGGCCCGTCCACGATCACCCCGAGCCGCCAGTGCGAAGCCCCGCGCTCGCTCGCGGCGAGATCGATCCGCCAGCCCGAACGCCCCACCCCCTCGGCCACCTCCCAGCCGCGCTCGCGCAGCGCCTCGCCGAGCGCCCGCGCGATCGCACTCGCCTCGTGGCGCGCCGCTTCGGCCGCAAGCGACTCGAGCACACGCTGCCCGTCGCGCGCATACGCCAGGAAGCGCTTGAGGTGCGCCACACCGCGCGCGCGGGTGCGCCCGAGATCGATCTGCTCGGGCGTGAGCGTCGAGACGACCACGAGCTGCTCGCGCGCCCGCGTGATCGCCACGTTCAGCCGCCGCTCGCCCCCCTCGCGGTTCAGCGGCCCGAAGTGCATGCGCACCCGACCGCTCGCGTCCGGCCCGTAGCACACACTCAGCACGATCACGTCCCGCTCGTCGCCCTGCACGTTCTCGAGGTTCTTCACGAACACCGGCTCCGGCACCGCGTCGCCGAACCACGGCTCGATCTCGGGGTGCGCACGCCGTGCGTCCTCGAGCAGATCCTCGACGAGCTGCTGCTGCGCCATGGAGAACGTCACCACCCCGATCGAACGCCCGCGCCGGTCCGGATCGCGCAACGCCCCCACCACCTCCGCCACCACCGCCTCGGCCTCCGCGCGGTTGGTGCGGCTGCCCGAGCGGTCGTACACCCCCTGCGGCACCGGGCGCCACAGCACCCCGAGCGGCCCGCGGCCCGGGCTGTCCACCCGCACCGGCGCCGGGAACGTCTCGAGACGCCCCTCGTAGTAGTGGCGGTTGCTGAACGCGATCAGCGCCTCGTCGCGGCTGCGGTAGTGCAGCCGCAGCGACATCTCCGGCATGCGCGAGGCGCAGCACTCGTCGAGCACGCTCTCGAGTTCCACGAGCGCGTCCTCGTCCGCCTCGCTCTCCGCCTCCTGCTCGCCGATCACCCGGTCGAAGAACGTGGTCGGCGGCAGCTGCCTCGAATCGCCCACCACCACGAGCTGCCGCCCCCGCGCGATCGCCCCGATCGCCTCGTGGGTCGGGATCTGCGACGCCTCGTCGAACACCACGAGATCGAAGCGCAGCCCGCCCGGCTCGAGATGGCTCGCCACGCTCAGCGGACTCATGAGCAGACACGGCGCGAGCCGCGGCAGCAGGTGCGGTATGCGCGCGAACAGACGCCGCAGCGGCAGGTGCGCGCGCTTCTTGCGCGCCTCGCGCAGCAAGAGCCCCACCTCGGAGGCCTCCGCCACCGCCCGCTCCGAGCCCGCCCCCACCGGCAGCCGCTCGCCGAGCAGCGCGCGCACCACCTCGGCCGCCGCCTCGATGTGCTCGCGGTCCAGACGCCGAAACCGCTCGAGCCACCGCTCGCGCTCGGCGCGGTGAAAGCGCCCGAGCAGCGGCTCGCTCTCGATCCGCTCGCGCAGCCAGCGGCGCAACAGCCCCCGCTCGAACGCCGCCACCGCCGCCTGCGGCTCGATCGTCCCCCCGTAGAGCGCGTCCACGAGCGGCTGCAGCGCCGGCTCCTCACGCAACAGCGCCTCGCAGCGCGCCCGCAGCCACGCCCACGGCCGCAGCGACGCCAGCGCTGCATGCAGCCGCTCGACCCGCCGCGCCACGCGGTCGAGCAGTCCCGGCTCGCCGGGCGGGCCCCAGACCCGCTCCGGCTCGAGGCGCAGCGAGGCGTTCACCGTTTCGAGCGCACGCTCGCAGCGGCGCCACGCCGCGACGAACGCCTCGAGCCGCTCGCGCAACACCGTCGCCTCGGCACCGCGACGCCCGCGCTCCGGCACGAACCCCACCAGGCGCACCAGGCGCTCGAGCCACGCCGCGCCGCGCTCGTCCGCCGGCAGCTGCGCCTCGAGTTCCGCGAGCGCCTCGCGCAACCGCCCCGCCCAGCCGAGCACCGCCTCCACCTCGTCCGCGCGCGGCCACCGATCGCCGAAACACCGCTGCCCGAAGCGGTCCGCCTCGCGCCAGCGCGCCTCGAGCGCGGCCAGCTTGCGCGCGCGCGCGAGATCGGCCGCCGCCCGCTCGAGCGAGCCGAGCTCCGCCCCCTCGGCGAGCACCGGCGCGAGGCGACGCGCGAGCGATCGCCGCGCCCACCAGCGACCGAGCCACCCGCGGCCGGACGCCTCGCGCACCGCGCGCTCGAGCGCGGCGAGGTCCTGCTCGAGCAACGCCGGGCGCCAGCGCTTCGCGAACAGCCGCTCGCGCAACGCCGCCCGGCGACGGCCGATCTCGAGCCACGCCCCCACCCGCTCGGCGGCGCGCTCGCTCTCGGACACGAGCTCCCACAGCGCCACCGGCGCCCCGGGCGCCTCGAGCAGCGTCTGCGCGAGCTGCGCCCCCGCGCGCAGGGCCGCGAACGTGTCGGGAAGCCGCCGGCCGAGCGCCTCCCCCAGCGCCTCGCACACCTGCGCGAGCCGCTGTTGCGCCCCGCGCAACACCTCGAGTTCGGTGTCGAGTCGCGCCTCGAGCGCGGGCGACCACTCGGTGAGCGCGCTCGCGGCGAAGGGGTGTTGCGGCAGCGGGGCGAGCGGCGCGGCGAGCTCCCCCAGCTCGGCCGCCGCCTCGCGCCAGCGCTCGAGCCGGTCCGGATCGGGACGCGCCCGTTCGAGCGCGGGCGCCACCGCGGGCCCGTCACCGAGTGCGGTCAGCCGATCGATCGCCTCGAACGCGCTCAGACCCCAGCCGTCGCGCTCGTGCAGCCGCCGCACGCTCGCGTCGAGCACCTGCCGCGCCTCGGCGAGCTTGCCGCTGAGCCGTGCCCACTGCCCCCGCGTGCGCGCGGGATCGGGGCGTTCGGCCCGCAGCGCCCGTGCGAGCTGCTCCACCACCCGGCGCTTGCCGCCCCGGTGCGCGTGCACCTCCAGGCACAAGCCCCCGAGGCCCACCCGCTCGAGCCGTCCGCGCACCACCTCGAGCGCCGCCATCTTCTCCGAGACGAACAGCACCGTGCGCCCGCTCGCGATCGCGTGCGCGATCAGGTTGGTGATCGTCTGCGACTTGCCGGTGCCGGGCGGCCCCTGCAGCACGAAGCTGCGCCCGTCCGCGGCGGCGAGCACCGCGGCGAGCTGCGAGCTGTCGGCGTCCGCCACGAGGTAGGTGCGCTCCGGCGGCGAGAGCGCGTCGAGACGCGCCTCGTCGAGCGGGGCGCTCGCCCGCGCGAGCGCCGACAGGTCGCCACGCGCGAGACCGCGCACGAGCATGCTCTCGAGCAGCCGGTCCGCGCTCTCGGCCAGATCGTGCCACATGACGAACTTCGTGAACGAGAACAGCGCGAGGTGGCAGGCGGGCAGCACGTCCCAGCGGTCGATCCGCGCGATCGCACGGGTGAACGCCTCGAGCACCGCCTCGAACGCAGGCGGCGCGTCGTCGCGATCGAGCGCCACGATCGGCCCCACATCGAGCCCGAAGTCGATCCGCAGCTTCTCGCACAGCGTGCGGTTGAGCCGCGGCTCGTCCTCGCCGCGCCGCAGCCGGTAGCGCTCGCGCGCGCTCGCGCGCTCGAGCTCGACCGGCACCAGCACGAGCGGGGCGAAGCGCTGCGGCTCGCCCGACTCGTCCTCGCTCCAGCGCAACAGCCCGAGCGCCACGTACAGCGGGCTCGCGCCCTGCTCGCGCAGCAGCGCCCGCGCCCGGCGACCGAGCGCCCGCAACCGGCGCTCGAGCTCCGGCTCCGCGAGCGGCACCGGCAGCCGACCGGCCGCGAGCTCGCGTGCAAGGGCGGCCCGATCGTCGCCGCGCGCACCGCTCCGGCGCCGCTTCGGCGGCGCGGCGACGAGCTGCAGCGCACCGCCGGTCTCGAGACGATCGAACAGCGCCTGCGGCGAGGGGACCACGAGCGGAATGCTGCCGCTCGCGCCGGGACGGAACGCGATCAGGCGGTTGCGCAGGGTGAGATCGAGCAGCCGATCGCGCCAGCGCGCGATCCGCCGCTCCACCGGATCGGCGGTCGCCGCATCGGGCGACTCCGTACCCGGGCCCTCACGCCCGGTGGGCTCGGAGACCGGCGCCGCACCCGCCGGCGCGACACCGTCCGGCACCACCGGCAGCGTCACCGCACCGCCCGGCTCGTAGCGCTCGAGCGCAAGCGGCTCGATGCC
>RFJN01000401.1 GCA_003694875.1 Planctomycetota bacterium
CACCCAGACCGGGGTGATCATGGGCACCCCGTTCTACCTCTCGCCCGAGCAGGCGCGCAGCGAGCCGCTCGACTGTCGCAGCGACATCTACTCGCTCGGCGTGACCCTGTTCCACATGCTGACCGGCCAGGTTCCGTTCACCGGCAACTCGGCGGCCACGATCCTCTACAAGCACATCTTTCTCGATCCCCCCAACCCCAAGAGCCTCAACCCGTCGTTGCACGACGACACGGTGGCGCTGCTGCGCCGTATGCTCGCCAAGCGCAAGGAGGATCGGCACGACGATCCGAAGCAGTTGCACGACGAGTTGCTGGCCCTGCTCGAACGGCTGCCGGCCAGCGCGGGCAGCCCGAGCGCAGCCGCGATCGCGTTGGCCCCGTCCCCCGGCAGCGAATCGAGCGATGAGTCCGATCTCGCGATCACCCAGGACGCGCCCGCGGCTGCGGCCACGCAGCGCACGGGTCCAACGACCGAGGAGCTGGAGCGCACCGCCGGTGCGGCAGCCGACGCGCTCGCCGAGATCCGACGCGGCCTCGAAGAGCGCGCCCGCGCACGTCCCGCGCATCCGGCTCTGCGCCGCGCGCGCTGGATCGCCGCGGCGGCGAGCGCCTTCGGCCTGCTGGTCGCCGCCGGGCTGCTCGCCGGGAATCTCGCCCTCGGAGGCAAGCCCTCGCAGGCCGAGGCGCAGGCCGACCCCGTCTCGCTGCTTGCCACCACGCGCCCGCGACCGGAAATCCTCGAGGCCGTGGAGCGGGCTCGACGGTTCGCCCACGCGGGCAAGTTCCTCGAAGCCGCTGGCGCCCTGGAACACCTTGCCCCGCAGCCCGCGGCGACCGCAGCGGAACTCCGGCTGGTGCTCGCCACCCACCACGATCTCGTCGAACAGTTGCGCAAGCGGGTCGAGCAACTCGAGGCGCGGCACGCCAAGGGCGAGACGATCACGACCGAACTCGAGAACCTGCAGCTCGAGGCGGTGGCCGATCGACTCCGTGCCGTCCGTTCGTGGCTCGAGGCGCAGGCTCCCTCCGAGACGAGCACCGACTGAGACGCCGGCCGGATCGCCGCGCGCTCGCTCGCAGCGGCCCATCGCCGCACGACCGCTCGCCGTCGTGCGCCCTGCGCAACGTCAGCCCCGTATTCGGTGGTCTCGAAGCTTCTCGTCGGTCTTCCAGGTCCGCCGCCCTCGCCGTCGATGCGCGACAGCGACGCGCCGAGGCGTTGGACACCATGCGGGCAGCGTAGCAAGGTACGCGGCGGCCCAGCGCGCGGAGTCGTCGAGGGCGTGACCGCACCGCGGTCGCTGCGACGCCGCGCCCGTTCGACCACGAGAAGCCTGGCGGAGCTGCGAGCGAAGAGGTGGGAGCGAACGCGCCTCTCGAAATCGTGATCGACCAGGAGATTCCTGGATTCCTGGGTTCCGGCTTCCTTGTTGTCGCTTCCATCCGGACGCGAGGGCGGATCGCCCTCGCGCTCAGCCGCCAGCGCCGCGCTTGCGAATCCGCTCGATCGCCTGCTTGATCTTGTTCTTGATGTAGTGGTGCTCTTCGCTCTGGTACAGCGACTCGAGCAGCGGCAGGTCCTCGGGCGCGCCCACCCGTCCGAAGTACTTGGCGGCCTCTGCCCGGTTGTTCAGACGCGAATCGCGCTGCAGCACGTCGGAGAAGAACGTCACCGCCTCGCGCCCCGCCTGCTGGGCGAGCGAACGCACCGCCGCCGAGCGCACCGAGGCGTTGCGCTCGCTCTGCGCGACCTCGAGCAGGAACCGCACCGTGTCCTCGCCCTTCTTGTTCTCGAGCGCCCGGATCGCCTCGATGCGCGCGTTCTGATCCGAATCGGAGCGCACTACCTGCTCGAGCGCGTCGGCGCCGGTGCGGCCGGGCGCGAGTCCGATCGCCTGGATCAGGTACTTCTTGATGCGCGGATTGGTCTCGCTCTGCACGAGCGCCGCCATCTCGGCCACGTCCTGGGGATCCTTGAATTTCCGCAGCATGAAGAGCCGCCGCAGCTGCTCGGCGGTGTCGGTCGTGTTGCGCACGCTCTCGACGAGTCCCCGCACACCACCGCGCCCCTCGATCGCGAAGATCACGTACTCGATCGACGTCTTCACATAGAACTGCCGCTCCTGCTCGAGCGCCTTCTTCAAGGTGTCGAGGATCGACGCCCCCCGCGCGATCAGCGCCTGCTCGGCCTCCTCGACCGCCTTGCGATCGCGCTTGCGGTGCGCCTGCCGCAGCGGCTCGAGAAGATCCCCCGCGAGCGGATCGTTCGCGGGCTGCTTCGTGGCCCCCGCTTGCACCGTCCGTGCGGCCGGCGCCGGCTTCGCCCCTCCGGCGTGTTTCGACGAACCGGCCGCGGCGCTCGAGCCCGCACCGGTCGGGAGGCGACGCCGAGCACGCGTCAATCCGGCCGCCGCGGGTCCGGGGGAGGCGGGCTTCGACGGGGACGGTTCGAAACGCGCCACGTGCGAGGTGTGGGTCCGCGTGCCAGGCTTCGTCTCCTCGCTGCCGAGCAGTTGCACGAGCAGGTACACACAGGCCACGAGCACGAGCCCGAAGACCGCATACACTGCCACCTCGCGGTTGCGGCCAAGCCAGCCGCCGCCCACCACGGCGGGCTCGGGCGGCACGGCGGGCGCCGGTATCGGGGCGGGCGCAGCGGGCTCGGGCGACGCCGAGCCGGCCTGTGCCGAAGCCGAACGCACCCCGGAGGCGAACGCCCCGTGCACCCCGCTCGTCAGCGCCGGCTCGGCCGGCTCGACCGGCAGCACCTCCACCGTCTCGAACTTCGAACGCTCGGCGCGCGCCTCGGTGAGCAGCCGCGCGTACGACTTCGCCTTGGCCCGCACCAGACGGTCCATCTCCTCGAAGTCACGCCGCACCGCCTCGAGCTTCTGCATGAGGCTCTCGATCCGACGCTCGGCCTGCTGCTGCACCGCCTGCTGCTGCTGCCGCAGCCGCTCGATCTCCTCGTCCCGCTGCCGCAGCGCCTGCTCGGTCTCGGCGTGCCGCTTGGCGAACTCGTGGATCCGCTCCTTCGCACGCTCGAGCTGCTCCACGAAACTCTCGGCGGCAAGACTCAACCCGTCGCGCTTCTTCTTGAGTTCCTGCTCGAGCGTGGCGATCCAGGTCCGGAGATCGGCGTTTTCCTCCTGCTCCTTCTCGAGCTGCTCCCGGAGCTGGCGAATCTCGTTGCGCAGCTGCTCGATCGTGGTCGCTGCTTCGGGCTCGGACACCGGGGGCGGCACCGCGGCGGGCTCGGTACCCTCCGCGGCCGCGCTCGCTTCGGACGATCCCGCAACCTCGCCGCTGTCCGCCCCCGCCTGCGCCCCCCCGCCCGCCTCGGGTGCGGCGTCGTCCGCCCGAACCGGCTGTGCCGCGACCGGTTCCGAGGCGCGCTCTTCCCTGTCCTCCTGCGGTCCTGCACCAGCCTCCGTCGCGTCGCCGCCGCCGTCGGAAACCGCCGCGGCTTCCTGCGGCACCGACACCGGCGGCCCAGCCTCCGGCGAAGGGGCAAGCCCGACGCTGCCGCTCGCCTGCGCCGCCGCTGCACCGCCGTGCCGCTCGGCATCGGCCGACGCGCTGTCCGCCCCCTTCGCCGCGAGCGCGTCGATCATCTCGGCGATCGCTCCCCCGAGGGCGGCCGAAGCCGCCCCGGAGGCTTTCGGTTCCGTCGCCTCGAGCGGGGGCTCGGTCGTCTCCACACGCTCGAAGACGAGTTCCGTCTCCCCCACCGCCAGCCGATCGCCGTCCGCGAGCGCCTTGTGCAGCACGCGCCGGCCGTTGACCCGCACACCGCCGCGACTCTGCAGGTCCTCGATCCAGTACCGGCCCTTGCTGTGGTAGATCCGCGCGTGGCTCCACTCGACACCCGGATCGGGGAACGTGATCGTC
>RFJN01000402.1 GCA_003694875.1 Planctomycetota bacterium
ACGAAGGGCGCGGCGGCGGCCCCGATCGAGCTTCCCGATCCGGGGGCCGCGACGCCGCTGCAGGGTGGCTACGGGCAACTCGATCCGGTCCGGCAGGGGCAGTTCGAGCTGCTGCGCGGCATGCAGGGCCCGGACGTGATGGCGTTGCAGATGGCGCTGCAGATGGCGGGCTACCCGGTCGAGACCACCGGGACGTTCGATACCCGCACCGAGGCCGCCATGATGCTGTTCCAGATGGACGCCGGCCAGCCCGCGAGCGGGGTGTGCGGTCGTGCCGGTGCGCTCGCGCTCGACCGGCGCTTCGGCGTGCCCGGTCGACCCGGGGCGCTCGGCGCGCCGGCGGCGGTCGACCCCATGCGCGTCGCGCAGGGGGTGGAGCAGCTGCACCGCGCCATGGCGGGGCTCGGCACCGACGAGGCGGCGATCTACGACGTGCTCGAGAACCGGCCGCCGGCGGAGGTGGTGGCGATCGCGCAGCAGTTCGCGCAGCGCTACGGGATGCAGTGGGGATCGCTCGGGCAGGCGCTCGTGTCCGAGATGTCGGGTCTCGAGCTGAACCGCGCGCTCGGGGCGCTCAACCGCGCGTTCGCCACGACGTTCGGCGGTCCCGGGGCGGTTGCCGCCCCGACGCCCAACGCGCGGTTCGCCTTCGCCCAGAACGCGGCGTACGCCCTGCACCGCGCCATGGCGGGGCTCGGAACGGACGAGCAGACGGTCTATCGCATTCTCGGCAGCCTGTCGCCCTCGGACATGGTGCTCGTGGAAGGGGCGTTCCGGCGCAACTTCGGCTGGCAGTGGGGCAGCCTGCGGCAGGCGCTCGTGTCGGAGTTCTCGGCCTTCGAACTCATGCGCGCGCTGCAGCTGCACGACGGAAAGCTCGCCGCCGCCTACCGCGGCTGGCGTTGAGACCGAGCCGCTCGCGGATGTGGCGCGCCTCGTCCCGGATCACGGGATCGGCGCGCCGCGGCGGCCTCCCGGCGTAGCGGTCGTAGTCGAACAGCACCAGCCGGCGCCGGTGGTCGACGAGCGCGCGCAGCGGCGCGCCGCGCACCAGACCCACGTCGGCGCGCAGCCCGCGCACCAGGCGCACCCGGTAGCGCCACGTGCCGGCGGCGCGGGCGAGCGCGCGCCGCAGTCGCCACGCCTGCCAGCGAGCCCACAGCCGCGCCCACCACGGCACGCCCGCCCGCGCGAGCGGCCGCCACACGACCCGGCGGGCGGTGTGCAGGGCGGCCGCCTCGGCCGGGACGGCGAAGGGCACGCGCCGCGGCGCCGGGCTCGTGAACGGCTCGTAGTCGTGCGGCAGCGGCGTCACGGCGTCCCCTGTTCGCCCGCGGTCTCGTCCGCCCCGGACAGGATCGTGACGGTGCCGCGCTTGCCGTCCATGCGCACCCGCATGCCCGAGCGCAGCGTCCGCATGAGGCCGCGGATGCCCACGATCGCCGGCAGCCCCATCTCGCGCGCCACGATGGCGGAGTGCGAGAGCAGGCTGCCGCGTTCGACGAGCAGTCCGCTCACGCTCGGATACAGCGGTACCCAGCCCGGATCGGTGCGGGGGGTCACGAGGATCTCGCCGTCGAGTTCGAGATCGTCGCGGATCCCGCGCACGACCTTCACCACGCCCTCGACCACCCCGGGGCAACAGGGAAGCCCCTTGAGGTCGTGCTCGCCCGCCTCCTCGTCGCTCGCCTCGGGTTCGGGCGGATCGAAGCGGTTGTGCCAGTAGACGGGGCCGCGGGTGAGCAGCCGCGGCGCGGTCTCGCGCTCGGCGAAACGTGCGTAGGCGCGCTTGCGCAGCGCCACGAGTTCCGCGAGGTCGTAGCACGGCAGCGTCCCCTGGTGGATGCCGTAGATCTCGTCGAGCGTGAGGTAGAAGATGTCGCGCGGCTGCTCGAGGATCCCGCGGCCGGCGAGATCCACGCCCATGGCGTTGAACATGCGGCGTGCGACCCCGTAGATCCGGGTGCGGGCGAAGCGGGTGTTCTCGCGGTTGCGCACCGCCTTGCGCGCGTGCTTGAGCGACCAGCGATAGACCCAGCGCCGCCAGCCGCGCAGCTTGCTGCGCACCTGCTTCTCGGCGCGCTCGCGCAGTGCCTGTTCGCGCAGCTCGTACGCCTCGACGTCGGTGGTGCCCGAGCGCAGGTAGTTCTTGAGGCAGGTGAAGAGGTAGCTCGGATCCTCGACGAGATCGATCTCCTCGAGCTTCATCTCGTTCATGCAGCGGAAGCCGAAGCGGTCGATGTAGCGCTCGACCCGCGCGAAGAAGTCGCGGTGCTCGCTCTGCCGCAGCGCCTCGTAGCAGTCGGCCGCCGGGGTGGACAGCAGCAGTTCGCGCAGCGCGGGCGAGGCCTCCACCTCGCACGCCATGCGGATCAGCTCCCGGGTGGGTTCCGCACTCTCGAGGTTGCCGTCCGCGGCGAGCAGGTCGTTGTGCAGGTTGGGGTCGAGATCGGACAGCCAGCGCGTGGTGAGCCGGCGCAGCAGGCCGAAGTGCACCATGCACAGGAAGTCGTTGATGATCGGCGCCTTCCAGCGGCTGAGCATCACGCGCTTGAGCTCCACGTACACCCGGAAGATCTCGTCCGAGCGCATGTGCTCGAACGGCAGGTGGCGGTAGCGCTCGTAGTGCTCGTGGAATTCGGCGAGAAAGCGGTCGACGAGCCGCTGGATGCGGAAGTGGTAGAGCAGGAACGACAGGCCGGTGCGCAGCCGCCGCAGCCGGCCGCGCCAGGTGTCCCACGACGGGTGCGGCGAGATGCGCTCGGCGATCTCGTCGCTCAGCGACTCCCGCACGCCCATCATGGTCTCCATGAACGCGCGGTTGTGGCGGAAGCCCGGCAGGACGCCGACGAGCTTGTACCAGTTGTAGAGGTTGTAGTAGACCCGCCCGTCGAGACAGCCGAGCATGTTGCGCAGGTAGTCGTCCATGTCCTTGACGACGTCGGGCGGCACGCGCAGGATCTCGCAGAACTGCACGTACACGTTCTCGTAGTTGTCGAGCGCGTAGGTGAAGCTCAGCGGCAGGGTGAG
>RFJN01000403.1 GCA_003694875.1 Planctomycetota bacterium
GATGACACCGGCTTCCGCATCCGCGGCTCGCGCGTGATCCTGCAGGGCTTCGGGCAGGTCGGCTCCTGGACCGCGGTGCTGCTCGCGCGCATGGGCGCGGTCTGCGTGGCGATCAGCGACCACCGCGGCTCGATCTTCAACGACAACGGCATCCCGCTCGAGAAGCTGCGGGAGTGGGTTGCGGTGCACGGATCGGTGGCCGGCTTCCCCGAGGCGGAGTCGATCGACGCCCACACCTTCTGGCGCGTGCCGTGCGACATCGCGGTGCCCGCCGCGATCGAGGACCAGATCGACGCATCGATCGCGCGCGATCTGCAGGCGCGCCTCGTCGTCGAGGGCGCCAACGGCCCCACCCGCCCCGAGGCCGAGCGCATCCTGCTCGATCGCGGGATCACCGTGCTGCCGGACGTGCTCGCCAACAGCGGCGGCGTGATCGTGAGCTACTTCGAGTGGACCCAGAACAAGAACAACTCGCACTGGGAGCTCGAGGAGGTCGACGCCAAGCTCAAGAAGCGCATGCTCGCCGCCTACACCGCCATGCGGGAGGTGGCCGAGCGCTTCGACACCGACCTGCGCACCGCGTGCTACGTGGTGGCGCTCGAGCGGCTCGAGGCGGCCTACGCCGAACGCGGCGTCTTCCCCTGATCCCCCGCGCCCCCGATCTCCGTCTCCGTGCGGCTTCCCGCCGGGCTTGCAGCCTCGAGCCCGCGGCCCGTACCATGACCCCGTACGGCCCGATCGGGGGAGCCGACAGGCGGAGGGGAATCATGTCCGAAGGTGTCTACTACATCCAGTACACGGGAACCGGCGTGGTCGAACTCGGCGACGCCGGCGTCTTCCAGGCGCAGACCGCGGCGTTCGTGAGCGCCGAGGTGGCCGAACTCGCACGCAAGCACGGCGACTTCATCGTCGAGGAGCGCGAGCCGCCGGCGATGGGACCCGCGCCCAAGGCCGAGAGCGAGGCCGCCGAGGCCGCGGCGAGCGCCACCGAGAGCCCGAAGAGCGAGCCGGCGCCCGCTGCCGCGAGCGAGAGCAAGCCCAAGCCCGCCGAGACCACCGAGAAGCCCGCCGCCGAAGGAAAGAAGGACGAGGCCAAGGGCGCGGCGAAGGACGAGAAGAAGGACGAGGCGAGCGGCAAGAAGGACGAGACGCCCGCCAAGAAGTGAGTTCCGCCCCCACCGCGAGCCGCTGCGCCGTTCCCGGCGTGGCGGCTCGCTGCCATCCCGGAGCGCGCCGCTACGCCTCGCGCAGCACGTGCTGCGCGCCGAGCGCCTCCCGCAGCGCCGCGACCGCACGCTCGACCGCCTCGGGATCGCGCGACTCGAGCGTCACCAGGACCCGGTAGTCGACCCCGCTGTAGCGCGGGTAGCTGCCGATCGCCACCTCGGGGAAGCGG
Source organism: Planctomycetota bacterium (assembly GCA_003694875.1). Lineage (GTDB taxonomy): Bacteria > Planctomycetota > J058 > J103 > J103 > J103. The sequence continues at coordinate 1,397 of RFJN01000403.1, forward strand.
CGCTGCAGCGCCTCGAGCCGCTCGGCGATCGGCCCCTCGTCGAGATCGAGATACAGCCGTCGCACCACGACCGGCCGCTGGCGGAAGCGCTCGCGGATCGCGTCGAACTTGCGGCGGAAGATCGTGGGCTCGCCGGGCAGCACGATCACGTTGCGCACCTGCACGACCGGAATCGGCAAGCCCGGCGCCTCGATCAGTTGCGCGCCACGCGGCAGATCCGCCATGCGCAACAGCGCCTCGTTGGTCCTGTCGCCGTAGAACTCGCGGATCAGCGCCGCGAGCCGCTCGTTGCGCTCGAGCGGCAGCCCGAACGCGCGCGCGATCCCCTCGAGCGTCCGGTCGTCGTGCGTCGGTCCGACGCCCCCCGACGAGAAGACGTGGTCGTGACGCGGCGCGAGATCGGCGAAGGTGCGCGCGATCTGCTCGAGCCGGTCACCGATCACCCGCACCTCGCACAGCGGCGTCCCCAGCGCGCGCAGCTGCTCGATCAGCCACGCCACGTTGGTGTCGCGCACCTTGCCCGACAGCAGCTCGTCGCCGATCGCCACCACGGCCGCGGTACGCACCGGCTCGCCCTCGGGCGTCCTCACCACGCCAGCGCCTCCCGCCCGCCCCGCACCGGCGCGGCCGGGCCGCGCCGCGGCCGCGCGAGCACCGCCGGCGGCTCAGAAGTCCTCGTCGAACTCGACGTCGATCTCGTCGTCGAACTCCTCGCCGAAGACCTCGTCCTCGAGATCGTCCTCGTCGTCGATCTCGTCCTCGTCGATCTCGTCGGCGTCGAGCTCGTCCTCCTCATCGAACTCGTCGTCGAACTCCTCGTCATCGATCTCGTCGATGTCGGCCTCGGTCTCGTCGTCGAGCAACTCGACGTCCTCGTCGAAGCCCCGAGGCTCGAGTTCGCGCCAGTCGTCGAGCCACGGCAGCGACGAAGTGCGAGCGAGCCGCTCGAGTTCGTCGTCCAGCTCCAGTTCCCCGACGGTCCCCTGCCGATCGAGCACCCCCTGCATCGCGAAACTCCTTTGACCCGCCCCGTGGGCGACGAGAGGAAGAGCGAAACCCAGGACGCGGGCACGGCACCCGCGCCGTTTCGGTTTATAGTGACGCCCCATCGCGATTGCAACCGCTTTTCCCGCCGCCGATCCGCCGTCTCCGACGAGGCGCGCCAGCACGCGATTCCCCCCTGCCGCACGGCGATCGCGGACCGACCGCGCTCGCCCGGCTCCCCTCCCCACGCGTCGCGCGAGCCCACTCACTCCGCCGCCGTCGAATCGAGATCGAGCGCCCGCACCCGCCGACAGACCGCGGCGTGCCACAGCACCGTGCGCTCCCGCCCTCGCCGGCGCGTGCGCAGCCGCAGCTCCGCGTGAAAGAGTTCGGCCCGAGCCGGGTCCTCGTCGTCGACCGGGTACAGCACCAGATCCGAGTGCCAGCCCCCCGCCCCGCCATGGCGACGATCCGACCACAGCAGCCAGCCCGCACGCCCCCCCGCGCCCGGCGC
>RFJN01000047.1 GCA_003694875.1 Planctomycetota bacterium
ATTTTTTGTTGATTTCAATTCGTGGGCAGGCCAAGGCCTTCGGCTCCAGGGAGAAATGGCCGTGCAACTACCCTGAGTTTGGCGGAAGCCACCCTTGAGCGACTCCCGCCGGCAGCCCAGCGTCTGGCCGCCTGCGCTGGCGGAAACCGAAAAATATCAACAAAATCTTGACATAACATGATTGCCCGCATACACTACTCTCATGCCCCTGAGCCGCGACCCCTTACAACCGGAGGATGCCATGAACGGATCGATCAACAGACTTCTCGGGGCGGCGCTTGCGGCGCTCCTCCTCGGGTCACCCGCTCTCGGCGAAGAGCGCGTGCTCGCTGACTTCGCCGGCCAGGACGAGCTGCGCTGGCAGACCGTCAACGACAACGTGATGGGCGGCAAGTCCCAGGGCGACTTCCAGACGACGGATCGGGGAACGCTCCTCTTCTCGGGGACGACCTCGCTCCGCAACAACGGTGGGTTTTCGAGCATTCGCACCCGCCGTCAGCCACTCGACCTGAAGGGCTACGACGGCCTCGAGGTCAGGGTGCGCGGCGATGGACGGACGTACAAGGTCGCGCTGCGGACCTCCCGCGCGACTCGTTGGATCTCCTACTGGGCGGAGCTGCCGACGGTAGCCGGCGAGTGGCAGGTCACCCGCATCCCGTTCGACGCGTGGGTGCCGACATCGTTCGGTCGGAAGCTCCGGGGCCCGGCTCTCAGCGTCGCGTCGATCAACTCGGTCGGCTTCATGATCTACGACAAGCAGGCGGGCGAGTTCTCCCTCGAGGTCGACCGGATCGCGGCCTACCGCGGGCCGGCGACGCCACAGGTGCAGTCGATCGTCGAGACGGCGACCGGCGCGGGTGCGTTCGGAACGCTGCTGACCGCAGCCAAGGCCGCAGGCCTCGTCGAGGCACTCCAGGGACCCGGCCCGATCACCCTCTTCGCCCCGACCGATGATGCTTTCGCCGCCCTCCCCGCCGATCAGCTTGCCGCGCTCCTGAAGCCCGAGAACCGGGATCAGCTGCGGACCATCCTGACCTACCACGTCGTGCCCGGCTCGGTGGCCTTGACCGACATGCTGCGGGCGCGGAGCCTCGATACGCTCTCCGGGCAGCGGGTGCCCGTGGCCGCGGAGGAAGGCTCGTTCCGGATCGGCGGCGCAATCGTGACGTCCGCCGACCTCGCCTGCACGAACGGCATGATCCACGTCGTCGACCGGGTGATGATGCCGGAGCTTGACAGCTTGGCCGAAGTCGCGACCAAGGCAGGCACGTTTCAGACGCTGCTCGCCGCCGCGAAGGCCGCCGGGCTCGCGGAAGCCCTGGCCAACGGCGGCCCCTTCACGGTCTTCGCGCCCACGGACGAGGCGTTCGCCGCCCTTCCCGCCGGGACCGTCGAGGCGCTCCTCCGTCCAGGCCAGCGCGACACCCTCGTTCGGATCCTGAAGCATCACCTGGTGTCGGGCACGGTCTTCGCCGACCAGGCCGTCCGAGCTGGAGCCGCGGAGACCCTCGCTGGGACGAACGTCGAACTCGCCTACGCCGAGGGTCGGCTGCAGGTTGCTGGCGCGGCGATCGCGGCCGCCGATGTCCCCGCCCGGAACGGCGTCATCCACGTGATCGACCGCGTGCTCCTGCCGCCGGACACGGCGTTGCCGAAGACGCTGATCGCCCCACCGGGCGCCCTCCGGATCATCGAGGACGCCGTCAGGGAAGGCGTCCCTCTCTTCAACGGTGGCGATCAGCCGGCCTGTCGCACGATCTACGAAACCGCCGTCCGGTCGCTGCTGGACCGTGGCGTTGAAGACCTCTTCTCCGAGCGCGTCGAGGCGAGGCTCCGCGAATCGCTGACCCGTCCCAAGCACGACCGCCGAGCGGTCCGGCACGCATGGAAGCTGCGTCACGCTCTGGACGCGGCGCGTCACCACCTGCGCTCCACGAATGCGATCGGTGTCGCTCGATGACCGACTTGCGATTCCAGTGGCGCACTCGCATGCCGGTCGGCCCGGGAGAGGTCTATGACTGGCATGCGCGTCCCGGTGCGCTGGAGCGGCTCCTTCCTCCCTGGGAGCACGCCACCGTCGTCGATCGCGGGTCCGGGCTCGAGGAGGGCTCGCGCGTCGTGCTGCGGGTCCACCTTGGGCCTCTTCGGCTGCGGTGGGTCGCCAGGCACCAGGCGCCCGTGATCGGCTCGTCGTTCCGCGACGTTCAGGAAGCCGGACCGTTTGCGCGTTGGGAGCACGACCACCGCATGACGCCGGCGCCCGACGGGACCTCGGTTCTGGAGGACGACGTGCGGTGCGCGCCTCCTCTGGGACCGATCGGCCGCTTTTTCGGGCGCGGGCTTGTGACTCGCAAGCTGACGCGCATGTTCCGGTATCGCCACGCCACGACGCGCGCCGACCTCGTAGCCCACACCGCCTACGGAGATGCAGCCCCGCTCAAGATCGCTGTCACGGGCGCCTCAGGCCTGATCGGTCAAGCGCTGGTGCCGTTCCTGACCACCGGCGGCCACTCGGTGCTCAAGCTCGTCCGCCGAGCCGGGCGCGAGCCGGATGAGGTCTCCTGGGACCCATCGAGCGGGCAGATCGTCGCCGAGCGCCTCGAAGGCGTGGATGCGGTCATCCATCTCGCCGGGGAGAGCATCGCGAGCGGCCGCTGGAGCCGCGCCAGGAAGGAGCGCATCCGGTCGAGCCGCACCGACGGCACTCGGCTCCTCGCGCGCACGCTCGCATCCCTCGACAAGCCTCCCGCGGTCATGGTGAGCGCGTCGGCGATCGGGTTCTACGGCGAGCGCGGCGGAGAGGTCCTGGACGAGACCGCCTCCGGAGGGCGCGACTTCCTGGCGGAGGTGTGTCGCGCCTGGGAGCGAGCGGCGGATCCCGCCCGTGATGCCGGGATCCGCGTCGTGCAGCCGCGGATCGGGGTCGTGCTCAGCCCGCGCGGAGGCGCGCTCGCCAAGATGCTCCCGCCGTTTCTTCTCGGCGCCGGAGGGCGCTTCGGCCACGGCGGGCAGTACATGAGCTGGATCGGTATCGACGATGTCGTCGGAGCCCTTCTCCATGCGCTTCGCACCCCGGCGCTCGTCGGCCCGGTCAACCTCGTGGCGCCACGCCCGGTGACCAATACGGAGTTCGCGACGACGCTGGGGAAGGTGCTTCGTCGGCCGACTGTCTTCCCCGTGCCCGCGTTCGCAGCAAGAGCCCTGTTCGGCGAGCTCGCAGAAGCGCTTCTCCTCGCCAGCACGCGCGTAGCGCCGGGGCGCCTGTCCGAGACCGGTTACGTCTTCCGCCACGTCGAGCTGGAGGCGGCGCTTCGACATCTGCTGGGCCGGGAGGCGGGTGGGCTCACGCACGGCGAGCCGGAGTCGGAGGCTTCGGACCCGGGCACGCAGGCGATTCCCACGCCTCCCCAGGAGCCGGTCGCCGCGACCGAGCGGGTAGAGTCCCAGGAAGTGGTGTAAGAGGGGGCTGAAAAAGAGGCCACTGCGTGATCCAGAAGTGGTGACCCAACCAACCCGAAGGGAGGGCACGCCATGGCCGTCGATTCGACTCGCGCCACCTGGAGAGCTTGTGAAGGCCACCCTGGAGGGCGGCGTCACAAGCGGGCTGCGGCGGAAGGCATGGGAAGCGGCGCTTGCAGCAGTCATGGAGCCCGAGGTTCGGAGCTGGCCCGGGCCACGCCCGTCGACAGGCACCACCGGCCGAAGCCTTCGCGCGCCGCCGCCCCCCCTCCCCCGAGCGCGCGTCCTCGCCGCTGTCGCGGCAGGAACGAAAAAAGGCCCGACCGGAACGGTCGGGCCTTGTGGCTGGCTCCCCGGGTAGGACTCGAACCTACGACAAACCGGTTAACAGCCGGTTGCTCTACCAACTGAGCTACCGGGGAGCGTGTCTGTGCGCGAGGGCTACTTCTTCTTCTTGTCGCCCTCGTCGTCCTTCTTCTTCTTCTTTTTCTTGCCGGCCTTCTTCGCCACGAGAACCCGCGTCTTCGGCAACCCGAAGATCGAGTCCTTCTCCTCCGACCACCGGCCCTGCTCCTCGAGCTTCTCGATCCGCTCGCCGCGCTTCAGCACGTTGCGCGCACGGACCAGCGAAGCCGCGACCTTCAAGCTCCTGTGGAGCGACATCTTCCCGACCTCTCCCGTTGTACACCCGCGACGCCGCGCACCACCCCGCTGCCGGGACACCGCGGCGCTGCCTGTCCGATCTCCGGACCCGCTCCCGCCACCACGCGCGCCCGTTCCGAGCCCCAGATCATAGCGGCGCGATCGCCGCCGTCAAGACGCCACCCGCAACCCTCAATCGCCCGCCCGCAACAGCAGCGCATCGCCCACCCCGGCACCGAGCACGCGCCCCATTACCGCGCACTTCACCCGCAGCCCGAAGTAGCACCGCCCCCCTTCCTGCCCCAGCGTCTCGAAGTTCGCACTCCCCTTCGCCAGCACCACATCCGCCGCCTGGAACCGCGCCCGGAACTCGCTCGAGGCCAGCGCCAGCGGCGCCCCCATCGCCTCCGCCCCGATGTCGACCAGCTCCGCGATCTCCCCGATCCCCAGCGCCTCGGCGTCCTCGCGCACCGCGTCGTTCAGCATGCGCTCGCGTCGCACCGCACAGCTCACCGCCTTGCCACGCTCCACGAGCCGCTCCATCACGATCCGGTCGAACACCAGCTCGCCCGCGCTGTCGCACACGTACAGCACCGACGACGCCCCCTCCAGATCGGTCCGCAGCGCCTCGTACGCCTCCTCCGCCAGCCCCCCCTCGATCGCCTCCCGCACCGCCCGCTCGAGCGGCACCGGACCGAACACCACCGCGTCGAGCACGTTCGCCCCGATCGCCGCCCGCAACGCCGTGCGCAACGGCTCGTCGCTCGCCTCCACCCGCGCGCGCACCTCGGGCTCGAGCGCACGCGCCGCACTCCGCATGGCCGCCCGCACCTGCGCGAACGGATCGTGCGTGCCGAGCGCCCGATGCGCGAGCCGCTCCACCTCCGGAATGATCTCGGCCGGGGTGCGATCGATATCCGTCTTCGCGAGGTGCCGCATCGCCTCCCGCAGGATGCGACGCTGCAGCCACTCGTCACCCGTCACCTGCCGGGCGACGCGCAACACCTGCCCCACGATGCACGGCACACACTCCGGGCTCGCCTTCACCGAAGCTTCTTCCAGCGCACGAACCACGCCGACTTGAACTCGAGCCGCCCCCGGTAGGGCAGCGCCCGAAGCGCGTCGAGATCGCGGCGCGCAACCTCCGACCCCTTGTCATGGTAGTCCCCCACGCGCACGTTGTACACCCGACCCGAACGCTGCACGTACGCGCGGTAGCCCTTGCTCTCGAGATACGAACGGATCCGCTCCGCCCCCTCCTTCGGAACGTGGCTCATCACCATGATCTGCCAGCGCGGCTCCCCCCCGCCGTCGAGACTCGCCGGCTGCGCCGGCTGCGCCGGCGCCGAGGACGCCCCGCCCTCCGCACCCGCTCCGGCGCCCTGCGACGCGGCCGGACGCGACGCGGGCTCCGGCACCCGCGCCGCGATGCCGAGCGGCACCGCCACAGCCGCCCGCGGCCTCGACGCAACCTGCCGCGCCGCCGGCTCGCCGCCACGCGGCTGCTCGCCATCGGCACGCGACTCCGACGGCTCGGGCGCCGTCCCCACCGGCACCGACGCCACGAACGTGTCCCCCCCGCCGCCCTGCACCGGCGGCGGCGACGCCGAGCCCCGGCCGAGCAGGTACGCCACGACCAGCAGCACCGCCACAAGCGCCCCCGCCGCGATCCCCTGCTGCAGGCGCCACGAGCGCCCGCCCGCCCCGGCCTC
>RFJN01000404.1 GCA_003694875.1 Planctomycetota bacterium
CACCCTCGATTGCCGACAGCGCTGCCGTGAATCCGGAATCGACCCAAAACTCCTGTTGATCGAGAATCGGCTGTGGAAGACGGCGGGCGTCACGGCCGCGCTGTCCGAGCGCCGGACCGAACTGCAAAGCCCGCAAGACGGGCCGGATCGATCGGGTACGCTCGATCGCCGGCGCGAGGATCGGGCGAGCCGGCGCCGCTCGTGCGCTCGCCGGGCCCGCCTTCAGCGGGTCCGGCCGGCGGCGCGCTGCGGCGGCGGCACGAACCCGAAGCCCCGGAGCGTGGCGCGGCCGCGATCGGAGCGCAGTCGCTGCAACAGCCGCCGCGCCGTCTCCCGCGCACCGCCGCGCAGCACCGCCGCCGCACAGCGGATCGGGGCGCCGCGCACCGGCGCCCCACCGGCGCCGCGCGGCAGCGCCACCCGCGCATACGTGTCCGCGCGCGCCGGATCGGACAGATCGATCTCGGGGCCGAGTTCGATCGCACCGAGCCCCGCCGCCCTCGCGGTCGAGGCGTACAGGAACGCGTAGTCGAGTTCGCCGCTCTGCACGAGGGCCACGAGCGCTCCGAGCGAGGCGCGCCGCCGTGCGGCCGGACACGCCGCCTCGAGGCGGGCGGCGAGAGCGTGCTGCCCCATCGTCCGCTCGGCGAGACGCCACACGAGCAGCGTCCGGTAGCCGCAGGGGGCGAGATCCGGCGCCGCGATCCCGAAGCGCACCGCCGGTCGCAGCAGCACCTCGGGCCACCGGCCCGCGCGCGCCTCGGCGAGCCCCGGGGCCCCCGGGCGGTGGGCGAGCACCATGCGATCGAGTGCCACCAGCTGCGGGCTGCCGTCGAGGTGGGCGACAAGCGGCGGCTCCTCGAACAGCGACAGGTCGGCGAGCACGAGCAGGTCGGCGCGCTGTCCGAGATCGGTCACCTTGCGCACGAGGACGAGCGACGGACCGGTCTCGAGTTGCAGCGAGATCCCCGCGCGGGCGAGCGGGGCTGCGATCGCGCGCACCGCCGGTGCGAGACTCGTCGCCACAAGCACCCGCAGCGCGTCGGTCTTGTTCTCCCCGCCCGGCGCGCCCGCACCACAGCCGAACGTGGTCGCGAACAGCACGAGGGCGAGCCCCGCACCTGCCCGCGCCCTTCCGACCGCGCTTCGCGCGAGCCCGCACCGGCTCGCCGTCACTCGCGTGTCCACCGCTGCAGGATCTCGTCGAACACCCCGCGTTCCCGCAGTGCGGTGTAGGCGCGCCGCAACGCCTCCACCTTCCCGGGAGCGATCCGCTTGCTGATCCCGAAGTACACCGGCCGGCGGGGAAAGCACGGAAGCTCCACGTAGCGCAGCCCCGCGTACTCGCCGCCATGCCGAATCGAGTACGCGACCGAGAGCTTGTCTCGCAACAGCCCGGCGAGCCGTCCCCGCCGCAGCTTCACGATGTTGAGCCGCGGTTCGGTGACCGCTTCGAAGCGAGCACGGAATGCCGGGTTCCGGTTCCACTTCTTGCGAAAGTCGTCTCCGTAGTCGACCTCCTGGTTGATCCCGATCCGGCCGACGGCCACGAGATCGTCGAGGGTCCGCACCCTCTCGAACCTCGAGACGAGTTCGGGCCGCGTCACGACCACGATCTGTTCGTGGGTCGACGGGGCGAAGAAGTGCGTGAAACGTTCGCGCTCGGGTGTCTTCGAGAGGGTGAGCACGATGTCGAGCTCTCCCCGTTCGAGCTGTCGCATGGCGCGGTTCCAGGGTATCGCCACCAAGCGCGGCCGATAGCCCGCCTCCTTCGCGAGCGCGCGCGCCATCTCGACCTCGATGCCGCGCCAGTTGCCCGCGGCGTCGCGGAAGATATACGGCGCGTAGCCGTCCCACACACGAATCGTGAGTTCCCCGCAAGCAGCGTCGGCCGAGGCCGGATCCTGCTGCCCGCGCACCCGTGCGGACGTGAACGCAAGCGCGAGCAGCGTCGTCGCGACGACGAAGACCGCGGTCGTATGTCGTCGCCGTGGCATGGCCGTTGTCCCCTCACCGCTCGCCGCTCCGTGATATCCGCACCGCCGGACATCCGCAACCGAAACCCGCCTGCCCGTCGACAGCGAGCCGGCCGCTACGTGCAAGCACGCGACACCCTGCCCTTCGAACCGTCGTGGCAAATGGCGAGGCGACAGCGTAGCACCCTCCCGGGGATACCGTACCGCAACCTGTGGGACGCGGTCGAACGCAACGGCAGGGAGGGGACGCGATGCTCCGGCACATGCTATCCGAATTCCGGGCGAGGCGAACGAGCCGTCCGCTGCGGTTCACACTCGCCTTCGCGGTTCTCGCGATGCTCGCAACCGCCTGCGGCGGTGGGGGAAGCGGCGGTGGCGGAAGCGCGCGAACGATCGAGGGAGAGAGCTACGCCCTCACCGCGCACCGGCGGATCGACCGGCTCGGCGGCTACGGAATGTACCGCGCGGCGTGGAAGGACGACGACCCGGCCACCCATGTTCCGGCCAACTGCTTCACCCCGGACGAGGCTCCCTACTACGACCCGAACCGACGGTTCTTCCGCAACGGCAACCTCGTCGTGTTCGGCATGGATCTCGGCTTCCCGACACCGGTACGCGGCTATCCCGACAACCCCGAGGGGCGGCTGTACTTCTTCTTCGGCGACACCGACCCCGTGGACCCGGTGTGGCTGCTCACCGACGGGGTGGTGGCGAAGGTGCAGAGCGCGCCGGTCACCCAGACCGCCTTCGGCGAGAGCGCGCACGTCACCGGCACCGTCAACGGCGACTCGATCTCGTGGTGCACCGACACCGACCCGAGCGACGGGCTCGACATGGCCCACACCCTGCGCAACACCGAGGGCAGCGACACGCAGTACCCCACCGCGAGCACGGGTGTGGACGGCGACGCGTTCCGCAGCACGGTGGTGCGACTCGACACCGCCGCCGGCTCGGGTCCCCTCGTGCCGGGCGGCTCGGGATCGCAGCGCTACGCCGGCATGGGACAGGACTTTCTCATGGGTGTCGACGTGCCCGGCGGGATCCTCTACCTCGACAACCGCAACGCCTCCGATCCCGCGCGCCGCAAGGAGTACCTGTTCAACTTCCGCTGGTACCAGCCGCACCGCGTGATCCTCGACGGCCACGGGGTGAGCGGCGAGACGTGGCGCGCGGACTACATGCAGAACTCCTTCACCACGATCGCGGTGAGCACCGACCTGGGGCTGCACTGGCATGCGTGCCAGCAGCGCGCCGACCAGTGGCCGAAGCCCTTTTCGGGCTGGGATCCCGGCGCGAAGACGTTTCTCGACGCCGACTGGAACCATCCCGTGGACGGCAAGTTCATCAACCTCGCCTTCCTCGAGGTCTCGAGCAGCGAATTCGGCTACCTGCCGGTGCACGATCCCGACCCGAAGGCGGTCGCGACCGACGGGCGCTACGTGCTGATCTTCGGCTACGGCGTCGCCCACAACCTGCGTCTGCACCTCGCCTGCGTACCGCGCGAACGCTGGATCGATCTGGCCGAGGCGCACTCGACGCTCGGCGCCACGCTCGAGGGGGTGCGCTACTACGCGGGGCTCGACGCGGATGGCCAACCCATCTGGAAGTCGAGCGAGGCCGACGCCGTGCCGGTCTGCTGGATCTCGCACCCGCAGATCCGCGAGGAACTCGAGGCGCACTGCGTGAACCATCCCGACCCGAACGTGCGTGTGCAGATCATCGAGGAGTCGGTGGGCGGGGCGTGGACCCTGTCGGTGCAGCGTGTCCGCGCCCGCTTCACCGACCGGCACGGCCGCACGCAGTCGTTCGACCGGCTCGTGGCGATGGTCGATTTCGGCTACTCGGTGCTCGTCAAGGACCTCAAGACGAATCCGGACGGAAGCACGCCGAAGACGGTGAGCATCGATCGGCTCACCGCGGCGGACCACGCCGCGGGCCACCAGGCGACCGCGCAGCCGGGTCCGGCGCTGTTCACCTGCGACCCGCGCTATCCGTGGGCGTGGAACGTCAAGGACCCGACGACGATCACCGCCGCCAACGCCGCCACCCCCCGCCCGTTCCGGCCGCTGTTCCTGCCCAAGGCGGCCAACGATCGCCCGATCGTCGACAACCCGAGCCACGACATCGGCGACGCCCCCGGCACGGTGTGTGGGCTGCGGCAGCTGCTCGGCCAGCCCGGCGGCCCCCACGACGACTGGCAGGCGCGGCGCTACGATCCCTTCGACGCCACGAAGACCGGCACCGAGTTCGTCGGCTCGCCGTTCATCATCGGCTCGCTCGC
>RFJN01000405.1 GCA_003694875.1 Planctomycetota bacterium
AGCCGGACGCCCCGCCAAGGCCGCCGGTCGTCGTGCCGCATGCGACCGGGTCCGGCGGCGCCGCGCGAAGTTGACCGGGCAACCTGTTCCGTTTCGCCGAGCGAATCGCTACCATGATGCGCTCTTCCGCCCGGGGGCTGCACGGGGCCCCGGGCGGTCGGTCAACAATGTTCTTCGGGGCGCACACGCCCCGTGGCCAGGGAGGCGCACGCCGCCATGGGAGCGAGGATTCTCGGCACGGGGCACCACGTCCCGGAGCGGGTCGTGACCAACCACGACCTCGAACAGATCATGGACACGAGCGACGAGTGGATCCGGCAGCGGACGGGGATCGAGCAGCGCCGCTGGGTGGTCCCGGGCACGGGCACGGCCGAACTGGCGAGCCATGCGGCGCGCAAGGCGCTCGAGGCGGCGCAGCTCGATCCCGAAGAGATCGACTGCATCGTGTTCGCCACCCTGTCGGCGGACTACTTCTTCCCCGGTTCGGGGGTGCTGCTCGCGCGCGAACTCGGGATCGCCGAGCGCGGTATCCCGGCGTTCGACATCCGCAACCAGTGCACGGGCTATCTCTACGCGCTGCAGGTGGCCGACGCCTTCATCCGGCAGGGGATCTATCGGCGGGTGCTCGTGGCGGGCGCCGAGGTGCACTCGACCGGTCTCGACCACACCACGCGCGGCCGCGATGTCACGGTCCTGTTCGGCGACGGCGCGGGGGTGACGATCCTCGGGCCGAGCGAGGATCCCGAGCGCGGGATCCTCGGCATCTACCTGCACTCCGACGGTCGCTTCGCCGAGAAGCTCATGATCGAGGCGCCCACGAGCCGCGAGCAGCCGCACATCTCGCAGCCGATGATCGAGGCCGGTCGCGCGTACCCGAGCATGGACGGGCGCTTCGTGTTCAAGAACGCGGTGCGGCGCATGCCCGAGGTGGTGCACGAGGCGCTCGCCGACCAGGGGCTGCGCCCGCAGGACGTCGACCACTGGATCTTCCACCAGGCGAATCTGCGGATCAACGAGATGGTGGCTCGCCAGCTCGAGCTTCCGCCGGAACGCTGCTATCGCAACATCCACAAGTACGGAAACCTCTCGGCGGGGGCCATGCCGGCGCTGCTCGACGAGGTGGTGCGCGAGGGGCGGATCGCGCCGGGCGATCTGATCTGCATGGCCGGCTTCGGCTCGGGCTTCACCTGGGGCTCGGCGCTGATCCGCTGGTAGCGCTGTCGTCTCGGGGCGCGTCTACTCCCGGCGCGCCTCGGCGTCGGTGCGTCCGAACCGGGCGGTGATCAGCAGATCGGTGCGCAGCGCCTCGAGCACCGCCCGGTCGCGCTCGATCTCGGTGCGCGTCGCCTCGACCGCGTCGGCGTCGTCCGCGTTGCGCGCCTGCACGAGCTGCAGCGCGTGGTCGGCGAGCGCGAGCGCGGTGGTGCGCAGGGTGCGCACGTCCGCGTCGAGCCGCTGCAGTTCCGCCGGGGCGAGCCGCACCCAGGGCCGCTGCTGCACGTAGGAGGCGGCGAGTTCGAGGTGGCGCACCGCCTCGTCGAGCGCCTCGACCGCGGCGTCGTTGTCGGCGAGGCTCGCCATGGCACGCTCGATCTCTTTCGCCTCTCCCTTCTCGCGCGCGGTGGTGAGCCGGTGCGCCTCGGAGGAGGCGCGCGCGGCGAGCTGGCGCGCGTAGGCGCGGCAGCGTGCGAGATCGGCGGGGATCGCCGCCGCGAGCTTGCCGAGCGGTCGCTCGCCCCGCGGTCGCGGCCCCGCGCAGCCCGTCGCGAGCGCGATGCCCAGGACCGCCACCGCCCACCGTACCGTCCGCATGTGCTCTCCCTCCGTCGCTCGCCGCCGTCTCTGCGAGCCCGATCGTACCGTGTGCGCTGCCGTTGTCACGTCCTCGACCCTTGGCGTGTCAGATCCGGCCCGCTCGCCGCGTTCCCCTGGCGAGCGGGGTGTGCGGGGGCGGTTGCGGTCCGCACGACCGGCTCTGCACCATGGAGAGGACGGTGGGGCGCCCCCTGCCGGTCGCGCGCGGCGACGCGGTGCAGGGGGGGGCGTGAGGGGGAACGAGCATGCACGATCTGTGGCAGGCCAAGCTCGCGGCGTGGATCCACGATCCGGCCGAGAAGGCGCTCGTGCTGCTGCGCGATCCGGCGGGGCACGAGGGGCGCACGGTGCGCAAGCTGCGCGCGCTGCTGTTCGGCAGCGAGCAGCTCTCGGACGCCTTGCGCGCGATCGTGCGGCGCGCCGACCACTGGGCGTCGGGCGCCGACCGTCCCGAATTCCCGCGCGAACGGCCGCGCGTCTACTGGGAGCAGACGCGCTTCACCCGCGAGCCGATACTGATCCACCCGATCTCGGGCAGGCAGTACGACCTGCGCGATCTGCAGAAGATCCCGCACGAGCTCGCCAGCGAGATCTCGTTCAAGCACCTCGAGCGCTGGATCGTTCGTGACGCGGACGGCCACACCGACCACCGCAGGACGCTGCTGTGTCTGTGGCGTTTTGGCCCGGAGCCGCCGTCCGACTCGCTCGGGCTCTTGTGGTCGCTCTTGCCGGCCGACACGCGCCTGCCCGACCACACGATCTGGGACCACCTGCGGCTGTGCTCGGCGTTCGCCGGCGCCATGGCGGCCGATTCCGGCGGCGTTCCCGCGCTGCTCTCGGTCTCGCTCGGCCCGGTGCAGTCCTTCATCGCGCAGAGCCGCTCGACTTCCGATCTGTGGGCGTCCTCGCACCTGCTCTCGAGGCTGGGCTGGGAGGCCATGCGCGTGGTCTGCGAGCGCTTCGGTCCCGACGCGATCGTGCTGCCCGATCTGCGCGGGGTGCCGATCGTCGACCGCTGGCTCGCGGGCGAACTCGAGGGGATCGAGCCGGCCGAGGAGGCGTTTGCGCGCATGCCGTGGCGGCAGCGAACCTCCGATGCCAATCCCCTGTTCGCCGCGGCGCTGCCGAACCGCTTCCTGGCGATCGTGCCGGCCGCCGCGCTCGAGGAGACCGCCCGGGCGATCGGCGAGGCGGTGCGCGCGTGGCTCCACGATCGGGCCCGCGCGGCATTCGAACGGGTCCTCGAGAAGGCGTACGGCTCGGCGGAGGATCACACCGAGGTGGGCTTCGCGCAGATCGAGGCGCAGCTCGCCGGGCTGCCGGAACTCGTCTGGAGCGGCTGCGACTGGTCGCTGCTCGAGGTGGACGACCGCGGAGCGGTCTCCTCTACCGAGCCGCTGCGTCGGGCGCTCGCGGCCTTCTATCCGCCCGAGGACGCGGACGCACCCGGCTGGCTGGGCTCGGAGGCGCGCCGGGCGATCGAGGCGGCGGGGCGTGAGGGGGACGACACGGGAAATCGCCCCTTCTTCTATCGCCCCCGTCCGGGTGTCTACTACGGGGCGCTGCACGAGCTCACCGAGCGCGCGGTCGTCGCGGCGAAGGCGATCCGGCCCTTCGAGCAGCGCCCGCAGCAGGGGGTGCGCTGCAGTCTGTGTGGCGAGCGCGAGTGGCTCACGACCGATCGCGAGCACCTCCTGCGGGTGGGGCGTGGCGGCGACGGTGGGGTGTGGGAGCGGATTGCGCGCAATGCTCACACCTTCGTGCGCGAAGGGGAGCGGCTGTGTGCGCTGTGCTGTCTCAAGCGGCTGTGGCCGCGGCTGTGGAACGACGAGCTTCGTTCCGAGCTTGGCGAGGGGCTGCGGCGCTACGTCGTCTCGACCCACACCATGGCGCTCGCGCCCACGCTGCGTTCGCTCGTGCGTCGCGCCGACGAGCTGACGTCCGCAGAGCTCGACAAGCTCGCGGGACACTGCGACGTCGAGGAGCGCGCGGCGCTGCCGCACGCGCTCGTGCGCGAACTCGACGACGCGGGCAATCGGCAACTCTCCGACCTGGTGCGCCGGCTGCCGGCGCAGCTCGACGCGCTCGATGACGAGATTCGCGCCGGAGACGCCGCGGCCGAGCGGCAGCGTGCACAGCTCGTCGGAGCGCTCGAGGCGCTCACGGGCACGCGACCCGAGGTCTACTACGCATTCGTGCTCTTCGACGGCGACCGCATGGGCGCGCTGCTGTCGGGCACGGGGGAGGGCCGCCGGCCCCGGTACGCCGATCTGTGGCACCCGAAGATCCGCGACGAGGTGCGCGCGCGGTTCGCCGAGCGGCCGGAG
>RFJN01000406.1 GCA_003694875.1 Planctomycetota bacterium
GCGCGCAGCTGCACCCGCTCGGGCGAGAGCAGCTCCGAGAGCCGGCGCACGAGATCGGGGCCCGGCTCGACGCGCAGCGGCGTGCCGAGCCGGATGTGGGCGCGCAGTCCGGAGCGGGTGTGGACGGTGCACAGCACCGGGCAGTCGCCCGGGTGCGAGCGCAGCGCGGCGAAGACGCGCTCGATCCGCTCGGGCTCGGTGTCCTCGGGCTGCAGCAGCAGCCCGAGCTGCACGCAGAAGGTGCCGTCGGCCTGCTCGATCGGGATCACGTCGTCCACGAGCACGCTCGGGCTCTCGCGGCTCGTGTCCACGCTGCCGCGCAGCAGCACGATCGCCTCTTCGGCGATCCGGTCGCGCACCTCGGCGTAGGTGCGCGAGAAGACGACCGCGTCGAAGCTGCCGCCGAGATCCTCGACGGTGAGGAACGCCATCGTGGCGCCCTTGCGGTCGACGCGGGTGCGGATCCCCGTGATCATGCCGCCGGTGACGATCTCGCCCTCGCGGCTCGCGAGGTTCTCGCTCGTGGCGGTGCAGTAGCGCTCGAGCTTGCTCTTCCAGCGCTTGAGGGGGTGGCTGCTGAAGTAGAACCCGAGCGCCTCCTTCTCGCCCTGCAGCAGCAGCTGTTCGCTCCAGGGCTCGAGTTCGGGCAGCGCCGGGGTCGGCAGCGGCTCGCTCGCGGGGCTGCGGCGCAGCGCGTCGAACAGCCCCCGCTGCCCGGCGCGCCGGTCGGCCGCCTTGCGCGCGCCGTGCTGCAGCGCCTTCTCGAGGATCGCGGCGTGCTGCGCGCGGTGGCCGGGCAGCGACTCGGTCGCCCCCGCCTTGATCAGCGCGTCGAGCACCCCCTTGTTGACGAGCTTGGTGTCGACCGAGGCGGTGAGATCGTACAGCGAGCGGAAGCGCCGCTCGGGCTGCTTCGCGCGCGCGGCCACGATCTGCTCGGCCGCACTCTGGCCCACCCCGCGGATCGCCACGAGGCCGTAGCGGATCGCCTTCGCCCCGCCCTCGGTCACCACCGCGAAGCTCACCTCGGAGTCGTTGATCGAGGGCGGCAGCACCTCGATGCCCATGCGCTCCGCCTCGGCGATGTAGTCCACCACCTTGTCGATGTTGGAGACTTCCGAGCTCAGCAGCGCCGCCATGAACTCGACGGGGTAGTTCGCCTTGAGCCACGCGGTCTGGTAGGTGACGAGCGCGTAGGCGGTGGAGTGCGACTTGTTGAAGCCGTAGCCGGCGAAGAACTCCATCTGCTGCCAGATCTTCTCGGCGGTCTCGCGCGGGCAGCCGCGCTGCTCGGCGCCGTCGAGGAACTTGCCCTTGAACTTCGCCATGACCTCGGGCTTCTTCTTGCCCATGGCCTTGCGCAGCGAATCGGCCTCGTTGAGGCTGAAGCCGGCGAGCACGTTGGCGATGCGCATGACCTGCTCCTGGTAGAGCATGCAGCCGTACGTCTCGCCAAGGATCTTCTCGAGCGAGGGGTGGTCATAGCGCACCTGCTCGCGGCCGTGCTTGCGGTTGACGTAGGCGTCGACCATGCCGGCGCCAAGCGGGCCCGGGCGGTACATGGCGCCGAGCGCGATGATGTCCTCGAACGAGTCGGGCTGCAGCCGCACGAGCAGGTCGCGGTAGCCGCTCGACTCGAACTGGAACACCCCCTTGGTCTCGCCGCGCTGCAACAGCTCGAAGGTCTTGCGGGCGGTGGGATCGTCGGGATCGTCGATCGGCAGCGCCTGCATCGAGACGTCGACGCGCTTGCCCTCGGTGCGCTCGATGTGGGTGAGACACCACCGGATCACCGTGAGGGTGCGCAGCCCGAGAAAGTCCATCTTGAGCAGCCCGCAGGCGTCCTCGAGCAGCCCCATCGTGAACTGGGTGACGAGGTCGTTGGGGTTGCGCGGATCGCGGTACAGCGGCACCCTCTCGATCAGCGGCCCGTCACCGATCACCACCCCGCAGGCGTGCGTCGACGCGTTGCGCACCGAGCCCTCGAGCCGCTGCGCGATCTCCATGAGCGAGCGCAGCTGCGGGCTCGCCTCCACCGCCTCGCGCAGCTCGGGCACCTCCTCGAGCGCGTCCTTGAGCTTCTTGCGGCGCACTTGCAGATCGGCCGGCACGAGCTTGGCGATCCGGTCCACCTCCGGCAGCGGCATCCCCATGACGCGTCCGACGTCGCGGATCACGCTGCGGGCCGCCATGGTGCCGAAGGTGATGATCTGGCTCACCGCGTCGCGGCCGTACTTCTGCCGCACGTACTCGATCACCTCGCCGCGCCGCTCCTGGCAGATGTCCACGTCGATATCGGGCATGGACACCCGTTCCTTGTTCAGGAAGCGCTCGAACAGCAGGTCGTACTTGAGCGGGCAGACGTCGGTGATCCCGAGTGCGTAGGCCACGATCGAGCCGGCGGCCGAGCCGCGGCCCGGCCCGACCGGGATCCCCTGCCGCCGTGCCCAGTCGATGAAGTCCCACACGATCAGGAAGTAGCTCGCGAACCCCATCGAGAGGATCACCTGCTTCTCGGTCTCGAAGCGTTCGCGGACGTGCTCGGGCAGCGGATCGCCGTAGCGGCGGCGCAGCCCCTGCTCGCACAGCTCGAGGAAGAAGGTGTTGGCGTCCTTCGGCGCCTCGCCCTCGGCCGGCGGCGGCGGGGTGTAGACCGGCAGGTAGCGCTTGCCGGTGGGGAACTCGACGTTGCAGCGCTCGGCGATCTCGACGCTGTGGCGCACCGCCTCCTCGAGGTCGGCGAACGCCTCGGCGATCTCCTGCTTGCTGCGCACGTGCAGCACCGCGTCGAGCTTGAGGCGGTTGGGGTCGCTCAGCAGCTTGCCGGTGTTGATGCACAGCAGCGCGTCGTGCGCCGGCTGGTCCTCGGGCCGCAGGTAGTGCGCGTCGCAGGTCGCCACGAGCGGCAGCCCGAGCTCGTTGGCGATCGCGATCATGCCGGCGTTGACCCGCTCCTGCTCCTCGAGGCCGTTGCGCTGCACCTCCACGTAGAGGTTGTCGTCGCCGAAGATCTCGCGCAGCTCGAGCACCGCCTGCCGCGCGAGATCGTCCCGGCCCGCGAGCAGGTGCTGCGCCGCCTCGCCCTGCAGGCACGCGGTGGTGCAGATCAGCCCCTCGCTGTACTGGCGCAGCAGGTGCTTCGAGACCCGCGGCTTGTAGTAGTAGCCCTCGAGGTAGCCGAGCGAGACGAGCCGCGAGAGGTTCTTCCAGCCGGTGAGGTCCTTGCACAGCAGCAGCAGGTGGTTGGCGCCGGCCGAGCGC
>RFJN01000407.1 GCA_003694875.1 Planctomycetota bacterium
ACCGCCTGCGGCGAGCGCATGGGCCACGCGGTCGGCGAGCGCGCCGAGCGGCCCGCTCACCCGCTCGACCGCCCGCGCGCTCGCGCGCTCGGCGCGCGCCATGCACCGAACGATCGCGGGGGCGGCGAGGGTGTCGAGTGCGAGCGCGTCCGGCGGCTCCCGCTCGGTGAGCGGCAGCGGCTGCTCGTCGGTCCGTGCCGTGCCGTCCGTACCCACGTCCTGTCCGCCCGCCCGCCCCTGCGGCGCGTCCGTCACCGCGTCCGACCGCGTTCCGGCCCCTCGCCGCGCGCGAGCGCCCACAGCGCCTCGGGCTCGTACGGCAGACGGTTGCAGGTGTGCACGCCCTCGGTGTCGAGCCAAAGCGTGTCCTCGATCCGGATCCCGATCTCCTCGTCGGGGTAGTACAGCCCCGGTTCGATCGTGAAGACCATGCCCGGCTCGAGCCGGTCCTCGTTGGTCTCGCGTGCGCTGAGCGCGGGATACTCGTGCACCGCGAGCCCGATGCCGTGTCCGAGCGAGTGGATGTAGCCCGTCTCGATCGACGGGTCGCGCCGCCGGGTCGGGTGCCCGTGGCGCTCGAGCACCGCACTCGCGGCCGCGTCCGCCTCACGGGCGAGCGCACCCGGGCGGCAGGCGTCCCGGCCCGCCTCGAACGCCTCGAGGACGGCGGCGAAGCAGGCGCGCGTGCGCTCGCTCGGCTCGCCGATCCAGATCGTGCGCGTCATGTCGAAGTGGTAGCCGCCGCCGCGTTCGCCGGGAAAGATGTCGAACACGATCGGCTTGCCGGCCGGCACCGGGTCGGTATCGGTGCCGCGCGAGTGGGGGAAGCCGGCCTCGCGGCCGGGCGCGAAGATCGTCTCGCCGTGCTCGTCGAGCCCCCGCTCGAGGCAGCCCACCGCGATCCAGCGCTTGACGTCGCCGATCTTGCGCGGCGCACCGCTCGCGTCCACGAGCACACCCCCCTCCACCCGATCGCGTGCGAGCCGCCGCAGCACCTCGAGCACCACCGCCTCGGTCGCCTCCCCCACCGCCCGGATGCGCTCGAGTTCCCGCGCGTCCTTGGTGGCGCGCGCGCGTTCGATCGCGCTCGGGCTCGGCTCCTCGACGAACTCGATCGCGGGGCGGCGCTCGAGGATCGCGCGCACGGTGGCGTAGCTGTCCGCGATCGCGCCCGAGCCGACGAAGCTCACCCTTCCGGCGACCTCGTGCCGCTCGAGCACCGCGAGCCGCAGCCGCAGCGCCCGCTCGCGCGCGGGCACCGCGAGCTTCGCGATCTCGGCCGCGCCGTAGTCGTTGGGGGTGGCGAAGCGCAGCCCGGCGCGCCGCGCCTCCTCGCGCTCCATGATCCCCACCACGAAGTGCGGCGGCTCGCCGCGGCGCTTGAGCGCCATGACGTGGCCGACCGCGGCGCCGCCGGCGAGGTAGGCGAGATCGGTACTGCCCGAACTCGAGCCGAAGCCCACGATCCAGTCGAGCTCGCGCTGCGCCATGATGTCGTCGAGATCGCTTCGCACCGCCGCCGTCCTCCGCCGTGTCGTCCCTGCACCGCCGGGCGCATGATACCGCGTCCCCTTCGCGGAGGTAACGGACCGAGTCCGGCGCCGACGTCGGCGGAAGGGGCCTCGTGTGCGCACCGTTGCGGGTAGGCCGCGTTGCTCTCGTCCTCGCCGCCCCCTACCATCGCCGCCATGACCTCGAGCGCTTCCGAGCCGATCCACGACGACAGCTACGCCGCGCTCAGCCGCGATCCGCTCGTCTCCCTCGTGCTCGCGCTGCCGCTGCTCGTCTTCTACCAGGGCGGGGTGGTGGTGCTGCTGTTGTCCGGGGTGCACGTGATCAACGGCGCGGACGTGCTGACCCGCTTCGTGCTGCCGCACTGGGGGCTCAAGGGGCTCGTGGTGCTCGATCTGTCGATCCTCGCGCTGCTGCTCGCCGCGATCATCCGGCTCGAGCGCCGCGGGGCGCGCTTCCGGCTCGGGCTCTTCGTGCCGCTTCTGATCGAGAGCGCGGTGTACGCCGCCGCGCTCGGCGCGGTGCTCACCGCCGTGCTCGAACGGCTGCCGTTCGCCGCCGCTGCGGGGCTTCCGGAGGGGAACGCGGCTGCACTCGTGCTCTCGATCGGCGCCGGGATCCACGAGGAACTCGTGTTCCGGCTCGCGCTGCTCGGCGGTCTCGGCTTCGTGCTGGTCGACTTCCTCGGGATGGGCGAGCGCTCGGGCACGGTGCTCGCCATGGCGCTGTCGTCGCTGCTGTTCGCCGGGGCGCATCACCTCGGAGCTCTCGGCGAGCCCTTTGCCCTGTCCACCTTCGTGTTCCGCTTCCTCGCGGGCATGCTGTTCTGCGCGATCTACAAGCTACGCTCGTTCGCGGTGGCGGCCTGGACGCACGCGCTCTACGACGTCTACGTCCTGGTGCTCTGACGTGGCCGAACTCCCGCACGAGGTCGTTTCCGAGGCGTCCGGACGCTGGAGCGTGCTGCTCGTCGAGCCGCGGCCGGTCGAGCCGGTGGGCACCGGCGCCGCGATCGCCGCTGCGCTCGGGCTGCCGGAGACCGACGGGCGGCTGCGGGCGCGCGGCTGCGGGGGGCTGGTGCTCGAGGACGTGGCGCGCCCGTGCGCCGAGACCGCGTGCGCCACGCTCGAGCGTCGGGGGATCGCGGCGCGGATCGTGCCGGCAGACCGGGTGCCGCCGGCCGTCTCGGTGCGGCGTGTGGCGAGCGTGGAACTCGAGCCCGGCGGGTTGCGGCTCGGGCTCGCGGGCGGACCGTCGGTGGTCGTGGCGTGGGACGAGCCGGTGTTCGCGCTCGCCTGGACGCTGCGGCGGGCGGGACGGCGCAGCGCTCGGGGGCCGAGCGAGCTGTCGCGCGCGGCGCTGCGCATGGGGGAGCGGCTCGAGGCGCCCGAGCCGG
>RFJN01000408.1 GCA_003694875.1 Planctomycetota bacterium
GGATCGGAGGCCCCAACGCCCGGCCCCGGCAGCGCTCGAGCGCTTCGTGCGCGCGGTCTCCGCCACGCTGCTCGTGATCGCCGCCCTCCTCGTCGTCGCCCTCGCCGCCGCCGAGCCCGGCGCCCTCGCCTCGGCGCCGCTGCTTCTGTTCGCCCTCGCGCTCGGGGGCTTCGCCACCCTGCGCCTGTTGCCGCCGTTTGTGCACGCGCTTTCCGCCTTGCGACGCCGACTCGCGGTGCGCCGCGCCCGGCGCGCCTTCCGCGACGCCCTCGCGGCGGCCGATCGCCACCCCGAACTCGTGGACCTCGTCGCGCTGCGTGCGGCCGCCGACCGACTGCGCACGCTGCACGCCGGACTCGCGCTCTCGAGCCCCATTCCCGAGATCCTCGCCGCGCTCGACCACCCCTACGGTCCGATCCGCGACGCCGCCCGGCGCATCATCGAGGCCCCGGGCGCGTCCACCTCCCGGACCCCGTCCGGCTCCTGATCGGTGCTCTCACCGCGCCCCTTCGCGCCGACCCGGAGCCGTCTCGCGCTTGCCGGCAGCGTGGCAGCTCTCGCGGCGCTGCTCGCGCTCGGCGGCTGTCTCGTCCTCGCGCCCGGCCCGAGCGCTCCGCCGCCGCGGCCCGCCCCCGCCTCCCGCGCTGCGGCCCGGCTTGCGCCACCCCGCATGCAACTCATGCGCGGGGTGCTGCACTGCCACAGCCGCTGGTCGCACGACAGCCCCGGGCGCCCGGAGCGCATCGTCGCCGCCGCACGCCGGGTGGGGCTCGACTTCGTGGCGCTTACCGACCACGCCCGTCACCGCCCCGGACTCGTGCTTGCGGCCGCGCGCGGCTGGCGCGACGGGGTGCTGCTGCTCGCGGGGGTGGAGTTGCGCGCCGCAGGGGCCAGCGCGCTCGGTATCGACGTCAACCTGCCGCTGCCGCCGCGAGGTGGCCGGGATCGGGCCGAGCCCTTCGAGCGGCTGCGGGCGACCGGCGCGCTCGTGCTGCTCGGACACGCCGAATCGTTCCGGGCCTGGAAGGACTGGGAGACGATCGCACCGAGCGTGGATGGCCTCGAGATCGCCAACCTGCACGCCATGGCGCTTGCCGCACCGCGCTGGCGCGTCGGTCTCGAGGCGCTTGCCCTGCCGCCGCGCGCGTTCTTCCGACGGCTCGTCGCGCGCCTGCCGCAGCGGGTGCTCGATCGCTGGGACGCGCTCGGATCCCGCCGTCCGCTGCCGGGCTGGGGCGGGGCCGATCCGCACGAGAACATCCGGCTGCTCGGGGCGCGCGGCGGCGTCGTGGTGCCCTACGAACAGGCGTTTCGCGCGGTGTGCAACTACGTGTGGGTGCGCGAACGCAGCGCCGAGGCGTTGCGCGAGGGGCTCGCCCACGGGCGCGGCTGGGTGGCGTTCGAGTTCGCGGCTTCGGCGGCGGACTTCCGCTGTGCGGTGCTCGACGAGACACGCGGCTTCTGCGCGGGCCCGGGCGAGACGATCCGCTGGCGAGCGGGGCTCGTGCTCGAGGCGCGCGCGCCCGGGGCGGACGAACTGCGGCTGCTGTGCGACGGGACGCTGCGGGTGCGCGCGCGCACGAGCGTGCGGCTTCCGCTCGACCGGCCCGGGGTGTGGCGCGTCGAGGCGTGGCGCGAGGGCGTCCGGTGGGTGATCGCCAACCCGGTCTACGTGCGCGGCTCGTCGGGCAGGTGAGCGAGATCGGCCGGCCGCGCCGCCTCGAGCACCCACCGGCTCTCGCCGAACTCGAGTTCCATGCCGGGAACGAGAGCGGTGAACGTGCCGGGCGCGAGCGCGCGTCCGTTCACCACGGTGCGCCCCTCGGGCGCGAGGGCCGCGAGCAGCAGCGCTCCCCGGTGCTGCAGCAGCGCGGCGTGCCGTGCGGCCACCCCGGGCGCCGACACGCGCCAGCTGCGTTCCCCCGATTTGCCGATCGTCGCTCGCCGGTACAGCAGCAGGTAGCTGTCGCGGGCGGTATTGGCGACCCGCTCGAGCAGGCACGCCTCGGGCGCGCCCGCGAGTGCCGCGTCGGGGGCGAGCGGACCGGTGAGCGGAAGCGGCGCGTCGGGATCGATCGCGATCGGGCCGCTGCCGTCCGGCGCCTCGATGCGGCCGCGCAGGCGCAGCACACCGCCGAGCATGATCTGGAACTGCGCTCGCAGCCGCGCGGGAAAGCGCGGTTGCATGGGGCGGCCGTCGAGCAGCGTCCCGTTGCGCCCGAGATCGATCAGCCGCAGTCCGTCGTGGGCGAGCACGAACTGCAGGTGCTGGCTCGAGATCGCGAGCGTGGCGCGCCAGTTCTCGGGGTGCCGCTGCGCGTCGCACGGCAGCAGCCGCAGCACGAGGTGGTTGGGGCGGGTGTCGCCGCGAACCGGCTTGCGTCGGCCGCAGCGCACCTCCCGGCCGGCACGCAACACGAACAGCCGGCGCTGCCCGCCGGCCTCGCGCAGGCACACAAGCGGCGAGGTGGGCGGCGGCGCGGCCTCTCCGGCCCAGCGCAGTGGGGTTGTCGTCGTCTCCGGCGCCGGCTCGCTCACCTCGTCCTGTCCTCGCTCCGGTGCGGTTCGGCATCGAGGATACGGAATCGGGGCGCGCGCGTCTGCCCCGCCGGCCGCGACGCGTCCGGAGCGAAGCTGCCGGGTTGCGTCGTACCGGTGTGCGCCCTACAGTCGTTGCCAGGGAGATGAGGCTGCGAGCGGGACCGGCGCGCGCGGGGCCGAGGTCGTGAAGGCGTTTACCTTGGATCGAAGGCTGGGCGAGGGGGCGGTCGGGACGAGCTGGCTCGCGCGCGACGCCGACGGCGGCGCGTACGTCCTCACCGCCCCGTGCGCCGAGATTCTCGCCGAGCCCCGGGCGCGCGCCTGCCTCGAGGAGCAGGCACAGCGGCTCGCGGTCCTCGACACCCCGCAGTTCGGTAGCCCGCAGCCCGGCTGGGTCGAGTGCGAGGGCCGGCGCTGGCTCGCACGCGCCTACATTCCGGGGCCGTCGCTCGCGGAGCGGATCGAGGAGGGGCCGCTGTCCTTCGAGGCGCGCCTCGCGCTCGGGATTGCGCTCGCCGAGGCGCTCACGGTCCTGCACGAGGCCGGTATCGTGCACCGCGGGCTGCACCCGGGCAACGTGTTCTTCGATCCCGACAGCGGGGCGCTATGGCTCACCGACGCCGGACGCTGGCAGGCGCTCGAGCGGCTCGACGATGCGTGCCGCCCGGCGGTCGCACAGCGCTACGCGCCGTTCCTCTCGCCCGAGCAGCGTCGCGGCGCCCCGCTCGATCGGCGTGCGGATCTCTACGCGCTCGGCGCGCTGCTCGTTGCGTCCGCCGGCGGACGCGAGCGCTGCGACGGCCCGTTCGCTGCGCTGCTCGAGCGTCTGCTCGCCGACTCGCCCGCCGAGCGGCCCGATTCCGCACGCTACGTCGTGGACGTGCTCGAGCACGTGCGTTCGCTCGCCGGGCGCGCCGCCACGCGCGCGGGTGCGTTGTCGAGCACCCAGGCGATCGTGGCGCTTGCGCCGGTGGACAACAAGCCGGTGCGTCTGCCGGGCGGCACGTTCCGGCGCGGGCGCGAGGACCGGCACAAGGACCAGCGGCCGGTGCGCCGTGTCCGGGTGCCGCCGTTCGCGATCGCGCGCCACCCCGTCACGCACGCCGAGTACGCCCGCTTCCTGCGCGCGATCGCTGCCGCGCCCGATCCGCACGCGTGGTGCCACCCCGACGAGCCGCCGGGCAAGAGCCACGTTCCGGGGCTCGACGAGCTGTGGGCGCGCGCGTTCCGCTGGCGCAAGGGCAGGCCGCCCGCCGGCCTCGAGGCCTCGCCGGTGGTGCTCGTCGACTGGTTCGATGCCTTCGCCTATGCCCAGTGGGCGGGCGGCCGGCTGCCCACCGAGGCCGAGTGGGAGTACGCCGCCGGCGGACGGCACGACACCCC
>RFJN01000048.1 GCA_003694875.1 Planctomycetota bacterium
GCCGTGGCGCGGCGGCGTTGCGGGGACTCGGTCGCGCCCGCGCCTTGCGTTCGGCGGCTCGCAGGCGACCGAAGCCGCCCGCCGCCCGGTCGAACGCTCCCTCGAACGCCTCGGCCTCCTCGGCCTGCGCCTTGCCCGCCGGCGGGGCGGCTGGCGGCGGCCCTGCTTCACGGCTCCGGACGAGCCGCTCTCCGAAGCGCCGCTGCTGTTCGGCGCGCCGCCGCGCCTGCTCCTGCTCCCACTGCCGCCGTTCGAGTTCGGCGAGCAGCGCCGGGGGTCGCTCGCGGCGCTCGCCGCGATACGACCAGGCGTACGACGAGCGCGTGCGCACCGCGAGGCTGCGGCGCTGGTCGTAGAACCACGGCGCGAGGCGCGGGGTGGGGTCGGGCCGCAGCGAGAAGATCGCCTCGTCGACGATCGCGAGGCCGAGTTCGGCCTGCACGGGCCTGCCCGCCTGGTCGGTCGCCTTGAAGCGAAGCGTGAGTTCGCCGCCCGGTGCGACACGTTCGGCCGACGCCTCGACGTGCAGCTGGAGGAACTTCACGACGGCGATCTCGTCGCCGGCCTCGAAGAGCTGGTGGGAGCCGGGGATCGCGATCCGCACGAACACGTTGGGCGAGAAGCGGTCCTGCATGGGCAGCTCGATGGTGGTGCTCGTGCGGCGCAGCTCGATCACGCGGTGGCCGATCACGCGGTCGGCCTCGAAGGTGAGCAGCGCCCAGACCGGCGCGACGGGGCTGCGCACGAGCGCACGCGCGCGATCGCCGCGGCGGTAGACCGCGCGTTCGAACACGAGCTTCGCCTCGTGCGCGGCCTGCTTGCGCTCGCCGGCGACCTCGAGATCGACCGAGGCAGCGACGAGCGTCCCCGCGCGGTCGCGGCCCTCGAACCGCAGCCGCCACGAGCCGGGCGCGGGCGCCTCGAGTTCGATCGTGGCGCGCCCGTCGTCGCCGGTGGTGACGGGCTCCCGGGAGGTGGTGATCCACTGCCCGTCGTCGCGGCGCTGCCACAGCAGCTCGCCGCGGCGGGCGACGCCGGTGTGGTCGGCGCGCACGGTGAACAGCTCGAGGCGCACCCGGTCACCGGGCCGGTAGACGCGACGGTCGGTGGTGCAGACGGCAAAGTAGGCGCTGCGGGTGACGTGGACGTTGCGCGAGCCGGTGCTCGCGCGTCCGCTCGGCCCCTGCACCTCGGCGAGCACGGTGTAGACGCTGTCTCCCGCCTCGGTGTCGGTGTCGAAACGGATCGTGGCGCGCCCCTGTGCGTCGGTGCGCGCGGTGCCCTCGGCGACGAGGTCGGCCGGCGGTGCGCTCTGCTCGCCCGCGCCCTTGCGCGAGCGGCCGAACCACCATGCGAAGCGCCGGTATCGCTCGGGGTCGAAGCGGTAGTCGCGCCGCCACACGACGTAGTGCACGGTGGCGTGGGCGGCGGGGCCGCCGGCGAACGCGCGCGCCTCGACGGTGAGCTGGACGGGCTCTCCCGCGACGTGGTCATCGCGGTCGGGCCGCAACCGCACCTCGAGTTCGGGCTTGACGTAGGCCTCGACGTGGATGGATGCCGGGAACTCGAGTCCCGCGAAGCGGCACACCACGCTCCAGCGGCCGAGCGGCGCCGCCTCGGGCAGCCACGTCTCGGCGGCCACGGTGCCGAAGCGGCTCGTGCGCAGGGTACGCCGCCAGAAGACGGTGCCGTTCGGGGCGCGCAGAAGCAGTTCGACGGGCTTGTCGCCGGTGGGCTGGTAGCTTCCCGCGCTCGCGGTGCGCACGATCGCGCGCATGCGCACGCGGTCGCCGGGCCGGTACAGCGGCCGGTCGGTGTACACGAGCCCCTTCGTGCCGTAGCCGGTGCTCGCGCTCGCGCTCGCCGGCTCGGCGTCGCTGTAGGCGACATCGTGTCCGGCGTGGGCGAACACGCGCAGTGCGCCGCGCGGCCGGTCGAACGTGGTGGTGAAGACCCCGTCGTCGCCGCTCACCCCCTGCGCGACGATGGCGCGTCCGTCCGAGACGAGCACGCGCACGCCCGGCCAGGGGCGGCCGGTGCGTTCGTCGCGGGCGAACACGAGCAGTTGCCGCGGCGCCTGCTTGCAGATGATCGAGAGATCGGAGCGGATCGCGAGCACGGTGGCGCGGTACAGCGTCTGCTCCGCCATGACGACCCAGCCGCCCTTGCCCTCGAGCGGCAGCGGCAGCCGCTGGTCGAAGCGGCGGTACGGCTCGTAGTCCGGTGTCTCGACGCGCCAGCGTCGCGCGGGGGCGGCGACATCGAGCGCGAGCGACTCGACCCCTTGCAGGGTGTGTTTCTTGCGGAAGTAGGCGAGCAGATCGATGGGATAGGCGCGCAGCTCGAGCGCCTCGACGTTGCGGGTGATCGCGCGGACGGTGAACGATTCGCCGGCGTGGCAGACCTGTTCGCTGCGCAGCTCGAGCTCGGTCTCCTCGAGCCGTGCGAGCCGCCGTCGGGCGCGGTCGGCCTCGGGGCTCGCCGGCCAGCGTTCGATCAGGGTGCGCAGCGCGGTGATCTGTTCGCGCAGCGCGCCGGTGTGCTCGAGTGTCTCGACGAGCAGCCACTGCGCCTTCGGCGCGACGGGGCTGTCGCGGTAGCGGGAGGCGCAGGCGGACAGCGCCTCGCGCGCGGCGTCGTACGCCTTGCGCCGCAGCAGGCTCTCGCCCACGCGCAGCGCCGCCTGTGGTGCGAGTTCGCTCGCGGGCTGCGCCTCGACGAACGCGCGCCAGGCGGCCTCGGCCTGCTCGTAGCGCTGTTCGGCGTACAGGCGTTCGGCGCGATCGAACGCGAGGCGCTCGATCGCGCGCTGCACCTCGACGAAGCGCTCGTGCAGCGGGTATTGCGAGAGGAAGCGGGCCCACACCGTGCGCGCCTCGTCGAAGCGCCCGGCGCGCCGCAGGCACAGCCCCGCGCGCCAGCGGGCCTCGGGCGCGCGCGGGTGGTCGGGGTAGCGCTTCTCGAGGGCGAGGTACTGCTGCACCGCCTCGTCGGTGCGGCCCACCGCCTCGAGCGCGCGGGCGAGGTCGAAGGCGACCTCGGGGGCCTGTTCGTGGTCGGGAAAGCGTTCGAGCAGCGTGCGCCAGTAGCGCGCGGCGCGGTCGACGCGTGCCGGATCGGCGCCCTCGAGCGGCTTCCAGCTCCGGCCGAGCGCACGCAGTGCGAGGGGCACGACCTCGTCGTTGCCGGCGATCTGCACGAGTTGCTCGAGCTGCTTGCGCGCCTCGGCGCTCCGGCCGAGATCGAGCAGCACGAGGCCGAGTTCGAGGCGGGCGCGGTTGCGCAGCGTGTCGTCGGGGAAGCGTTCGAGGTAGCGGCGGTAGGCGCGCTCGGCGGCCTCGAGGCGGCCGAGCTGTCGATAGCAGTCGGCGATGCGGTAGCTCACCTCGGCGCGCCGTTCGGGGGCGACGCCGACGCGCTCGGCGCGGGTGTACATGGCGAGGGCGCGATCGAAGTGCCGTTCGCGGCGGGCGGGATCGAGCGGATCGCCCTTCTTGCCGCGGGGGGTGCCGATGTAGGCCTCGTCGGCGATCTCGAGATAGAGGGCGGCGATCGAGGCGCGGTAGGCGTCGCCGGTGAAGTGGCGCGCGCGCTCGGCGGTGCGCAGCGCCGCCTCGCGCAGCTTGCCCTGACGTGCGAGGGTGTCGGCGATCAGGAAGCGCGCCTTGGAGGCGAGGTCGTGTTCGGGGAAGCGGCGCACGAGTTCGTCCCAGGCGTCGATCGCGCCGGGCAGGTCACCGGTGGCGGCGCGTGCCTTGCCGAGCAGCAGCAGCGCCCCCACCGCCTCGGCGCTGTCGGGCTGCTCGCGCACGAGGCGTTCGAGGGTGCGGGCGGCGGCGGGGTAGTTGCGGTCGGCGAGCTGCTCCTGCGCCTCGATGCGAAGCGAGCGTGCGGCGAGGCGCAGCCGCAGCCAGCCGGCGAGAGCCGGCGCGGCGAGCACGAGCAGGACGAGTCCGGAAATCCCCACGGCGAGTCGCACGGAACGGCGCATGATCGATCCCCCTTGTCGGCGGCCTCGTGGCCTGGCGGCGTGCCACCCGACCCGGCGGTCCAGAATAGGTGTGGGCGCGTGTCGCGCCACCCCTGCCGCGGGTCGGCGTTGCTGTGGGGAATCGACCGTCCTCCGGGCCTGGTATTCGAAACGAACGCTTCCTCGGCCCGTCCCGGTCCAGCAGCTCGTCGAGCAGGCGCGGACGGCTGACGAACACGCGAGGC
Organism: Planctomycetota bacterium; assembly: GCA_003694875.1. Classification (GTDB taxonomy): domain Bacteria; phylum Planctomycetota; class J058; order J103; family J103; genus J103. The sequence goes on from RFJN01000048.1 coordinate 4,216, forward strand.
GGCAGCTGGTTGTCGGAGCGACGGCGCCGCACCATGGCCGCGGGGCATGGGGGCCGCCGCTGCACCGCGCGCGGCAAACGGGGTGATCCGGGCTTCAGGTGCGTCGTCTCGCTGGGGCGCGGTTGCGCGAGGCGGTGGTGTGGGGCTGCGGTGGCTCCTCGTCGTCGAGCGCCTCGAGGATGGGGCAGTCGGACAGCGGGCGCGCACCGGGGCAGGACTCGACGAGGCGCAGCAGTGCGCGGCGCATGGCGCCCAAGGTGCGGATCTTGTCGTCGATGGCGCGGATTTTGGCTTCGGCGCGTTCGCGCATGTCGGCGCAGCGGGCGGTGGGACTTGCGCGGAGCGAGAGCAGTTCGCGGATCTCGGCGAGGGTGAAGCCGAGCGCC
>RFJN01000409.1 GCA_003694875.1 Planctomycetota bacterium
CTGTGGAGCGGCGGCAGCGTGAGCGTCACGGTGCCGCGCCGCTCCCAGACCGGCCGCACGCTGCGGCTACGCGGGCTCGGCGCGCCGCGGCGCAGCGGCGACAAGGGTGATCTGCTGATCCGGCTCAGCGTACGGGCGCCGGACGCGGACGATCCCGAACTCGACCGGCTCGCGAAGGAGATCTCGCGCTTCTACCGCCAGCCGGTGCGTGCGGGACTGCGGCTCTAGGCTCGGTTCCGAAACGCCCCCTGCCGCGATCCCCGGCGGATCACCGACGTGCGGCGTCGCGAGCACCGAAGCCGTCCTCGACGTACTTCCGTACGCCTCCGGCGTCTTCGAACCTCGCTCCTCGCCGGTCGGCGCCAGCCGAATCTCTCGCGACAGGCTCGCTTCCAGACAGAGTCTGGCCGGCTCGCGCACGGGACCGTTACGGTCTCCGATCGCCCGTGGGCCGGGAACGCGCACGCGGTCGGTGGCGCACACAGCGCAGCCGTGCCCGCCGCGGCTGCGCGGCACGCGGCGGGCACGAGGCGGTCTGCGCTGCTTGCCCTCAGAGGCGGAAGTCGGCCGCCTCCTTGTACTCGATGTCGTGCGCCTCGAGCCGGTCGCGGATCTGCTTGCGACGCGGCTCCGGTGTGCCGGCGAGAAAGCGCACCGTGTACCCGTTCTTCTCCTTGTAGATCCGCACGTCCTCGCCGATCCGCACCCCCTCCCTGTCCTCGACCGGGCGCAGATCACGAAGCATGATGCCGCGGAAGGCGTCTCGAATCGGTTGCATGCTCCCCTCGCTGTCCTCGCTGTCCTCGAACCGGGGCCGCCGAGCCGGCCCACGCTGTCGCTGCTTTCGGTATGCGCGCGGAAGATAGCAGCCGTCCGGTCCGCCTGCAACCGCCTGCGGTGCGCGTTGCCAGCCCCGATCGGCCGTGATAGAATCGCGCCCCATGGCGGAGATCGAGCGCATCGCCAAGTACGTCTACAACTCCAACCGCCTCGACGGGGTGCACATCCCGTACGAGACGACGCTCGAGTTGCTGATCGCCGCCGAAGCCGCCGGCGAGGGCGCCACCCTGTCGATCGACGAGGTCACGGGACTCGACGGACGGAGCTACGAGGCCGAGAACGTCACGAGCCACGGCGCCGCGTTCCGCCGCATGCAACAGCTCGCCGCCCACCCGCCCTACGACGAGCGCCACATCCGCGAGCTGCACGGCACGCTCATGCGCGGGGTGCTGCTGAGTGCGGGCGAGTACCGCGAGTGCACGCTGCGCTACCGCGGCATCCCGCCGGTGCCGCCCGAGCAGATCCCGCAGCGGCTGCGCCGGGTGCTCGCGCTCATGAACCGGGGGCCCGACCGCGCGCGCGACCCCAAGCTGCTCGCGTGGCAGGTGCACCACGAGTTCATCTACGTCCACCCCTTCATCCAGGGCAACGGACGCATGGCGCGGCTGCTGCTCAACCTCGTGCGCCTGCGATGCGGGCTCGGCTCGATCGAGGTCATCCCCTTCGACAAGCGCGAGGAGTACCTGCACTCGATCGTGGCCTACGGGGTGCGGCTCGCACGCGCCCAGGGCCAGAGCCCGGCGGCCACGACCTCCCGCTCGGGACGGATCCTCGACCCGCCCGGCTAGGCTCTGTTCAGCAACGAGCCTGGCGCCCGCTCACCCGAGCCGCTGCACCGGCTTGCCCTCGTGGTAGCCCGCGGGCGTCTGCACCCCGATCACCGCACGCTCGTGGAAGCTCTCGATGTCGGTCGCACCCACATACGTGAACGCCGACTGCACGCCGCTGATCATGTCGAGCACGAGCTCGCCCGCGCTCTCGAAGCCCGGACGCAGATACACCTTCGAGGACGAGATGCCCTCGCGGAACAGCGCGCGGCGGGCGCGCTCGAACGCGTCGAGTTCGGCGGTGCGATCGCTCACCGCGCGCGCGCTCGCCATGCCGTAGCTCTCCTTGTACAGCCGCCCGTCGCGGTCCTCCTTGATGTCGCCGGGGCTCTCGTAGGTCCCGGCGAACAGCGAGCCGATCATGACGCGCGCCGCGCCCGCGGCGAGATACAGCGCCACGTCCCGCGGGTGGCGCACCCCGCCGTCGGCCCAGACGTGCCGACCGCGACGCCGCGCCTCGGCCGCACACGCGCGCACCGCGCTGAAGGTGGGGCGGCCGACGCCGGTCTGCATGCGCGTGGTGCACATGGCCCCCGGCGCCACGTTCACCTTGACCACGTCCGCACCCGCCTCGAGCAGATCGCGCGTGCCCTCGGCGGTGCACACGTTGCCCGCCACGAGCGGACGATCGGGGCCGATCACCGCGCGCACCGCACCGATCGCCTCGAGCATGCGCCGCTGGTGGCCGTGCGCGGTATCGAGCACGAACACGTCCACCCCCGCCTCGAGCAGGGCGGCCGCCGTCTCGGCCGCGCGGCTCGAGATCCCGATCGCGGCGGCGACGAGCAGCTGTCCCTGCGCGTTGGTGCTCGGGGCGAGCAACTCGAGCCGCACCGCGTCCCGGCGCGTGAGCACGCCCACGAGCCGGCCATCGCGATCGACCACCGGAGCCGACTTCACCCGCGCCGTCTCGAGCCGTTCGTACGCCTCGCGGTTCGAGCTGCCGGCGCGCACCGTGACCGGATCGCGCGACATGACCCGCTCGACCGGGGTGTACTGGTCGCGTCCGCGCAGATCGGCCTGCGTGACGATCCCGAGCGGGCGGCTGTCGCGGTCGACCACGACGACGAGATCGTGGGCGCGCTTGCGGATCAGCCCCATGACGTCGCGCAGGGTCGCGCCCGGCCGCACCGTGAGAGCGGTGTCGTAGCGCGGATCGGCGGTGTGCAGGTGCCGCGTGATGCGGGCCACCGTGGCCACGTCCATGTCCTGCGGCAGCACCCCGAGCCCGCCATAGCGCGCAAGCGTCTCCGCCATGCGCTTGCCGGTGACGGCGTTCATGTTGGCGCTCACGATCGGCTGCGAGCCCCCGATGCCGTCCGGCGGCCGCAGATCGACCTCGAGCCGCGAGCCGCCCTCGAACCGGCCGGGCACGATGAAGACATCGTTGAGTGAGAGTTCGAGCGCCTCGTCGCGCTCCGGATGCAGCATGCGCATGGGCTGGGCTCTCCTCGGGGCTGCGCGGCGCGATCCGACGAGCCGCGCTGCGTTGCCGTCGACCGGGGCGGATTGTAGACGCCCCGGCCCACCGCCCCAAACCGCCCGCTGTGCTGCCCGCGGCAGCACTCTCAGAAGCGCAACCCCACCCCGAGACTCACCCACAGCAGCGACGCATCGATGCGGCTGCCCGAGACCTCGAGGTTGGCGTCGTTGCGATCGATCGTGAACGAGACCGGCAGCGCGTACTCGATCGCCGCACTGATCTCGAGCCGGCGCACCGACAGGCTGCAGCCGGCGGTCACGTGGTGTTCGAAGATCGCGGGCAGGGTGGGTTCGGCGAAGCGGGACGGAACCGGATTGCGACCGTAGTTGTAGCCCGCGCGCAGCACGAGCGCGTCGGTGACCGCCACGCTCGCCCCGAAGGCGATCACGATCTGGTCGCGCCAGCGCAGCGGCACCGAGACGTGCACCGTCGTGTTGCCGTCGCCGGTCAGCTCGTTGAGTTCCGCACTCGTGCCGTCCTCGAGCCGCGCCTCGAACCGATCGAAGGTCGAACTCCAGTCGATCCACGTGAACTCGGCGCCGAGGGTGATCCGCGGCATGCGCCAGGCGAGCCCGAGCGCGAGCTCCTGCGGGATCTGCTGCGGCTTGAGGCGCATGTTCCAGCGGCCGCGA
>RFJN01000049.1 GCA_003694875.1 Planctomycetota bacterium
CACGCCGAGTGCGTAGATGTCGGCCCGGTGGTCGGCGTTGCGGGTGCTGTCGCGCTGCTCGGGCGCCATGTAGTCGAGCGAGCCCATGATCACGTTCGAGCGCGTGATGCGGTGCGAGGCCGAGGTATCGAGCAGCCGCGCGAGCCCGAAGTCGGCGATCTTCGGCACCCCCTCGCGGGTGATCAGGATATTCTCGGGCTTGATGTCACGGTGGACCACGCCGCGGCGGTGGGCATACTCGAGCGCGTCGCAAAGCGGCGGCACGATTTGTAGCGCCTCGCGGGGCGAGAGCTTGTGCTCGCTGATCAGCTCGCGCAGCGACACCCCGTCGACGTACTCCATGACGAGATAGAGCCGGCCGCGATCGATCCCCCGGTCGATCACCGCCACGATGTTGGGGTGGCTGAGGGTGGCGAGCGCGCGCGCCTCGGCCTCGAAGCGCTCGACGAAGTGCGGGTCGGCGGCGAGCTCGGCGTTGAGCACCTTGATCGCCACCCGGCGGCGCAGCGAGAGCTGCGTCGCCTCGAGCACCGCGCCCATGCCGCCCTTGCCGATCAGCCGCTCGAGCACGTAGCCCCCAAGTCGGTCGCCCACGTGCAGTCCCGGCACGAGCTCCGGCTGCCGGCCCGGCGGCAGCGTCTCGCCGTGGCGCGGATCGAAGCTGCGGCCGCATCTCGCGCACTCTACGACCGAGCCGGCCGCGGTGTTCGCGAGCTTCACCCCCGAGCCGCAGTGCGGACAGCGGATGTCCATCGTGCGTTCCCCTCCCCGGATTCGTTCCACCCCGCACCATAGCAGACCGCGTGCCGGTGTCCCGGCGCACCGACAGCAAGGTAATTGCGGTGAGCATTCGTCTCACCCTGCACGTTTCGTTCAGTCTGCGGCTGCACGTTCCGTGCAGGCGCGCGGCTCGGCTACCATGGGGCGGCGCAGCGCGGAGAGAGGAGCGAGCATGGACGGACGGATCGGGGCGCGGGAGCACGACGGCTGCGGGATCGGGTTCGTGGCGCAGCCCGGGGCGGGCCCGAGCCACCGGGTGCTGCAGCTCGCGCTCGAGGCGCTCGCGCGCCACGCTCACCGCGGGGCGCTGAGCGCCGACGGGCGCACCGGCGACGGAGCGGGGCTTCTCACCGCGCTGCCGTACGCGCTGCTCGCGCGCGAGATCGAGCGGCTGTATGGCGCGAAGCCGCCCGAGCCGGAGGATCTCGCCGCCGGCATGGTGTTCGCCCCGCGCGAGACCGGTCGCCGCCTCGAGGCGCGGCGGGTGATCGAACGCGGGCTCGCGGCCGAGGGGCTCGAGCGGCTCGGCTGGCGCACCGTGCCCACCGCGCCGGAGGCGCTCGGCGAGCACGCGCGTGCGAGCGCGCCGGCGATCGAGCAGGTGCTCGTGCGCCGCGGAGCCCAGATCGCGCGCGGCGACGCGTTCGAGCACGCGCTGTACCGCGCGCGCAAGCGGATCCGCGCGCTCGCGCGCGAGGCCGGGCTCACCGAACTCTATCTGCCCTCGCTCTCGCACCGCACGATCGTCTACAAGGGGCTGCTCATGGCGCCGCGGCTCGCGGAGTTCTACCCCGATCTGCGCGACCCCGACTACACGAGCCCGTTTGCGATCTTCCACCAGCGCTACAGCACCAACACGCGCTCGTCGTGGCGGCTCGCGCAGCCGTTGCGCATGCTGTGCCACAACGGCGAGATCAACACGCTGCAGGGCAACGTGGCCTGGATGCGGGCGCGCGAGGCCGCCTACCGCAAGCTGATCTGGGGCGAGAGCTACGAGCGGTTCCACACCGTGATCGACCAGCGCGGCTCCGACTCCGCGATCCTCGATAACAGCTTCGAGCTGCTCGTGCGCATGGGCTACGATCCGCGGCATGCGCTGCTCATGATGGTGCCCGAGGCGTGGGAGGGGCAGCGCGATCCCGAGCTGCCCGGCGCCTGGATCGACTTCTACCGCTACCACGAGAGCCTGCTCGAGCCGTGGGACGGCCCCGCCGCGATCGTCTACACCGACGGCCGGCAGCTCGGGGTGCGGCTCGATCGCAACGGGCTGCGCCCGGTGCGCTTCGCGGTGTGCTCGGACGGGTTCGTGCTCGCGGCGAGCGAGCCCGGTGCGCTCGATCTGCCGCCGGAACGCATCGAACGGCTCGGCATGCTCGGGGCCGGCGAGGGGATCGCGATCGATCTCGAGACGGGGCGGCTGTTCGACGACGCCGAGATCAAGGACCGCTTCGCGCACGCCGAGCCGTACGGCAGCCACGTCGCGCGTCGGTTCAAGCGGCTGCGGCGCACGCGCGTGCTCGCGCCGCCGCGCGAGGGCGAGATCTCGACCGAGCGGCTCGTGCGCTGCAAGGTCGCGGTCGGCTACAGCCACGAGGAGGAGATCGCGGTGCTGCGGCCCATGGTGGTTCGCGGCGGCGAGCCGGTGGGCTCCATGGGCGACGACACCCCGCTGCCCGCGCTCTCGCGCTTCCCGCGGCTCGTGTTCGACTCGGTCAAGCAGCGCTTCGCCCAGGTCACCAACCCCCCCATCGATCCGATCCGCGAGCGCGTCGTCATGTCGCTGCGCACCCTGCTCGGCCGACGCGGCAACGTGCTCGATCCGGTCGACGAGGGGATCCGCATGCTCGAGCTCGAGGGGCCGGTGCTCGATCCCGGCCAGTTCGCCGCGATCACCGCCCACCGCGACGATCCCGCCTTCCTGCCCGTCACGCTCGACGCCACCTGGCCGGTGGCGGGCGGGGCGCAGGCGCTCGCCGAAGCGATCGAGCGACTCGAGCGCGAGGCGCTCGCCGCGGTGGAAGAGGGCCACACGCTGCTGATCCTGTCCGATCGCGCGATCGGTCCCGAACGCACCCTGATCCCGTCGCTGCTCGCCACGAGTGCGGTGCACCACCACCTCGTGCGCCACGGAAGGCGGCTGCGCGCGAGCCTCGTGCTCGACACCGCCGAGCCGCGCGAGGTCCACCACGTGGCGTGCCTGCTCGGCTTCGGCGCCGACGCGATCCACCCCTATCTCGCCTACGCGGCGGTGCGCGCGATGCTCGAGCGCGGCGGACGGCAGCTCGCCGGACTCGATCTCGCGCAGGCGATCGAGAACCTCATCGCGGCGCTGCAGCAGGGGCTGCGCAAGATCATGGCGAAGATGGGGATCGCGGTGCTCGCGAGCTACCGCGGCGCGCAGACCTTCGAGCTGCTCGGGCTCGATCCCGCCTTCGCCGAGCGCTACCTGCCGGCCACCGTCGCGCGCGCGGGCGGGATCGGCCTCGAGCGCATGGCGGCCGATCTCGCGCACTGGCACGCGCTCGCCTTCGGCCCCGAGCCGCGGCCGGTGCCGTCGGTGGGGCTGTACAAGTACAAGCGCAACGGCGAGGTGCACGCCTTCCGGCCCGAGGTGGTGCACGCGCTGCACCGCGCGGTGGGCCTCGACCCGAAGCGGCCCGCCGGCGAGCAGACCGCGCCCGCTCTCGCCCCCGACACGATCTCGGAGGCGTTCCGCCGCTACGAGGAGATCGTGCACGCGCGCGCGCCGATCTTCCTGCGCGATCTGCTCGAGATCCGCTCCGACCGCGCGCCGGTGCCGCTCGAGGAGGTCGAGGGGATCGAGCGCATCCTCGCGCGCATGAGCACCGGCGCCATGAGCCACGGGGCGCTGAGTGCGGAGGCGCACGAGACGCTCGCGATCGCCATGAACCGGATCGGCGCTGCCTCCAACTCCGGCGAGGGCGGCGAGGCGCCGGAGCGCTACGGCACCGAGCGCAACAGCGCGATCAAGCAGGTCGCCTCGGGCCGCTTCGGGGTCAGCACCCCGTATCTCGTCTCGGCGCGCGAGCTGCAGATCAAGATCGCGCAGGGCTCCAAGCCCGGCGAGGGTGGGCAGCTGCCGGGCCACAAGGTCACCGACGAGATCGCGCGCAACCGCCACACCACCCCCGGCGTGGCGCTGATCTCGCCGCCACCGCACCACGACATCTACTCGATCGAGGATCTCGCGCAGCTGATCCACGACCTCAAGGAGGTCAACCCCGAGGCGCACGTCTCGGTCAAGCTCGTGGCCGAGACCGGGGTCGGCACGATCGCGTGCGGGGTCGCCAAGGGCTGGGCCGACGTGATCCAGATCAGCGGTGCGAGCGGCGGCACCGGCGCCTCGCCGCTGAGCTCGATCCGGCACGCCGGCATGCCGTGGGAGCTCGGGCTCGCCGAGACGCAGCGCGCGCTCGTCGACAACGGGCTGCGCGATCGGGTGCGGCTGCGGGTCGACGGGACGCTGCAGACCTCGCGGGACGTGCTGATCGCGCTGCTGCTCGGCGCCGACGAGGTCTCGTTCGGCACCGCGGCCATGATCGCCGAGGGCTGCATCATGGCGCGCACCTGCCACACCAACAACTGTCCGGTGGGGGTGGCCACGCAGCGGCGCACGCTGCGCGACCGCTTCCCGGGGCTGCCCGAACACGTGGCCTCCTTCTTCGTGCAGCTCGCCTCGCGGCTGCGCGAGCGGCTTGCCGAACTCGGCGCGCGCTCGGTGGACGAGATCGTGGGACGCACCGAGTGGCTGCGGCAGCGGCGAACCGAGGCCGGCGGCGGTCTCGGGCTCGATCTGAGCGAGCTGCTGTGGAGCCCGCCCGCGCCCGCGCCGCGGCACGTCCGCGCCCCGCGCAACGATCCGCCGAGGGCGGCGACGCCGCCGCTCGCCCACACGATCTGCACCGAGGTGCTCGCGCGGCTCGAGGCCGGCGCGCGGTCGGTGGTGCTCGGCGAGCCGGAGCCGATCGCGGTGCGCAACACCGACCGCGCGGTGGGCGCGCGGCTCGCCGGTGCGCTCGTGCGCCGGTACGGGGCGCGGGGACTGCGGCGCTCGGCGGTGACGCTGCGGCTGCGCGGTACCGCGGGCCAGAGCTTCGGGGCGTTCCTTCCGCGCGGGGTGCGGCTCGAACTCGAGGGGCAGGCGGCCGACTACGTGGGCAAGGGGCTGAGCGGAGGCGAGATCGTGCTCCGGCCGCCGGCCGGGGCGCGCTTCGAGGCGCACCGCAACGTGATCGCGGGCAACACCGTGCTGTACGGAGCGAGCTCGGGCCGGCTGTTCGCCGCCGGACGGGTGGGGCAGCGGTTCTGCGTGCGCAACAGCGGCGCGCTCGCGGTGATCGAGGGCGCGGGCGCGCACGCCTGCGAGTACATGACCGGCGGGCTCGTGGTGGTGCTCGGACCGGTGGGGCCGAACTTCGGCGCCGGCATGACCGGCGGGGTGGCCTACGTCTACGACGAGCAGGAGCGGCTGCCCGACCGGGTGCGCACCGACCTCGTCGAGCCCTTGCGGATCACCGATCCGCGCCACGAGGAGGAACTGCTCGAGCTGATCGCGCTGCACGCCGAGCGGACCGGCAGCGCGCGCGCCCGCGAGATCCTCGATCGCTGGGACGAGCTCTACATCCGCTTCTGGCGCGTCGCCCCCC
>RFJN01000050.1 GCA_003694875.1 Planctomycetota bacterium
AACCGACGGCGCAGCTCGCCCGGCTCGAGCACCAGCCGCGCGCGTCGCGGGCGTCCGCTGCGCTCGCGCTCGGTGCGGTCGAAGGTGCGCACGCACGCGAATCCGCCCGGACGCAGCGCCGCGGGCACCGCGTCGAGAAGCGGCCGGTGCAGGAAACAGAAACACGTCACCAGGTCGTAGCGACCCTGCGGCAGCGCCGAATCGCGCTCGAGGTCGCGCCGCTGCAGCGAGAGCGTCACCCCGCAGCGCGCCGCCAGATCGCCCGCGCGCTCGAGCGCGTCCGGCAGCCGATCCACCGCCTCGACGTGCAGACCCCGCTCGGCGAGCCACACCGCGTCCCGGCCCGTGCCGCACGCCAGATCGAGCGCCCGGGCGTGCCCGGCGGCGATCCGCGCACCGAGCCCGGCCTCGATCTGCGGCCAGCACGCCCGCAGCCAGGTGTTGGCCGTCCACAGCCGCCGCCGCGCCGGCCCGCTCACCGCCTCGCGGCGCGCACCGGGAGCGCGGTGCAGCGCGAACGCCGCGCGGTAGCCGCGCGCTCGCAGCGCCCGCACCGTGCGCGCGCGCCGGCCGGGATCGGGATCCCACACGGCGAGCGGCGCGCCCCGGTCGGCCGGCAACTCGTGGCTGCGCCGCGCGATCTCCTCGAGCGGCAGGTGCGCGGCCTCGGGGTCGTGTGCGGCGAGAAACACCGGCAGGCGCCGCACGTCGAGCAGCCGCGGCGGGCGCGGGCCCCTCACACCTCGAGCAGCATGCGCGCCGGATCCTCGAGCTTGTCCTTGACCGTCACGAGGAACTGCACCGCCTCGCGGCCGTCCACGATCCGGTGGTCGTAGGTGAGTGCGACGTACATCATGGGCCGCACCACGATCTCGCCGTCCACCACGCGTGGGCGCTGCTCGATCTTGTGCATGCCGAGGATGCCGCTTTGCGGCGGGTTCAGGATCGGGGTCGAGAGCAGCGAGCCGTACACGCCCCCGTTCGAGATCGTGAAGGTGCCGCCCTGCAGTTCCTCGGGACGGATCCGCCCGGCCTTCGCACGCTCGGCGAAGTCGGCGATCGCCTTCTCGATCTCGGCGAACGACAGGGCATCGGCGTCCCGGATCACCGGCACCACGAGCCCCTTGCCGCCGCCGATCGCCACCCCGATGTCGAACCAGTCCTTGTAGACGATCGAATCGCCGCGGATCTCGGCGTTGATCGCGGGAAACGCCTTGAGCCCCTCGATCACCGCCTTGACGAAGAACGACATGAAGCCGAGTTTGACCCCGTGCGTCTCGAGGAACCGCTCCTTGTAGCGCTTGCGCAGCGTCATGATCGGCTGCATGTCGACCTCGTTGAAGGTGGTCAGCATGGCCGTGTTGCGCGTCGCCTCGAGCAGCCGCTCCGCGATCCGGCGCCGGATGGGGCTCATGCGCACGACGCGCTCCTGCCGTCCGGACGGCGCCGCCGCGCTCGGGGCGCTCGCTCCACCTGCCGCCGCCGCGGCCACCGCGCGTTGCACGTCCTCCGGGGTGATCCGCCCGCGCGGGCCTGTGCCCTGCACCTGTTCGGGCCGCAGCCCGTGCTCGGCCAGCATGCGGCGCACCGCCGGGCCGGCCGGCGCCGCGCGGTCCACCGTCGCGGGGGCAGCAGGCGCCGGCGTCTTCTGGGCCGGTTCGGTCGCGGGCTGCGCCGCGCCGCCCTCGTTCTCCGAGCCGGTGGGCTGCGCCGCGGTCGGTTCGCTCGCGGCCGCGGTGGCTGCTGGCCGCGCTGCCGCCTCGTCGATCTCGGCGATCGTCTCGCCGACCGCGACGATCTCACCGGCCGGCTTCAGGATCCGGGTGAGCAGCCCGCTCACCGGGGAGGGCAGATCGAGCGAGGCCTTGTCGCTCGCGAGCGTGCACAGCGTCTCGTCCGCCTCGACGTACTCGCCCTCCTGCTTGTTCCAGCTCTCGATCTCCACCTCGGTGATCGACTCTCCGAACGACGGAATCGTGACCGGTGTGACCATGGGTTCTCCGTGGCGGTCTCTCGGTTGCTCGCTTGCCTGTCCCGTCGGCGTCGCGGCCGTGCGCCCCGTCCGCCGTCCCCCTCCTGCCGTCGCCTGCCCCGCGCCTCAGCGGTTGCTCGTGACGAACGATCCCTCGAGTGCGGGGTCGAACGCCGCCGCGATGATCTGCTCCTGCTCGAGCTTGTGGCTAGCGTGCGAGCCGGTCGCCGGGCTCGCGCTCGCATGCCGGCTGATCGCGTGCAGCGGCCCCGGCAGCAGCCGGCGCTCGGTGAAGGTCGTCCACACGTATGTCCACGCCCCCTGGTTGCGCGGCTCCTCCTGCACCCAGTAGAACTGCCGCGCCGCGGCGAACGGTGCGAGCGCTGCGCGCAACGGCGCCTCGCGCAGGGGGTAGAGCTGCTCGAGGCGGACGATCGCCACGTCGTCGCGCCCGAGCTGCTCGCGCCGCGCCTCGAGCTCGTAGTAGATCTTGCCCGAGCACAGCAGTACCCGCCGCACGCCGGCGGGATCGGCCGCGTCCGGCCCCTCGAAGCGCGGATCGCCGATCGTGTGCCGGAATTCGCCCGTGGCCAGCTCCTCGCGCGAGGAGACCGCGCGCGGGTGGCGCAGCAGGCTCTTGGGCGACATCACGATCAGCGGCTTGCGCCACGGCCGCAGCACCTGCCGCCGCAGCGCATGGAAGATCTGCGCCGGCGTGGTGAGGTTCACGACCTGGATGTTGTCCTCGGCGCACAGCTGCAGCCAGCGCTCGAGCCGCGCCGAGGAGTGCTCCGGCCCCTGGCCCTCGAAGCCGTGCGGCAGCAGCAGCACGATACCGCTCAGCCGGTGCCACTTGTCCTCGACCGACGTGATGAACTGGTCGATGATCACCTGCGCGCCGTTGGCGAAGTCGCCGAACTGCGCCTCCCACATGACCAGGCCCATGGGCATGTCGCGGCTGTAGCCGAACTCGTAGCCCACCACGCTCTGCTCCGACAGCGGGCTGTTGTAGATATCGAGCCGCGCCGGCGGGCGCACCACGTTGGTCAGCGGCGAGAAGGGGCGGCCACTCTCGACGTCGAAGACGTAGGCGTGCCGGTGGCTGAAGGTGCCGCGGCGCACGTCCTGGCCGGTGAGCCGCAGCGGCACCCCCTCCGACAGCAGGCTCGCGTACGCCGCGATCTCCGCCCCGCCCCAGTCGAACGGACGCTCGCCGCGTCCCATGGCGCGCCGCGCCTCGAACAGCCGCCGCAGCTTGGGGTGCAGGTGGAAGTCGTCCGGCAGGCGCGTCGCCTCCTGCATGAGCGCCTCGAGACGCGCGGCCGGCAGCCTCGTCGGCACGTCGGGCACCTCGGCGTCCGGCCCCCCGCGGTAGCCCACCCACACCGCGCCCGTGCGGCTGATCGGGGTGTAGCGGTAGATCTCGTTCTCCTCGACGTCGCTCCAGCTGCGCTCCGCCTCGCGGAAGTGTTGCAGGTGCTGCTCGAGCCGCGCCCGGCGCTGTTCGGCGAGTGCGTTCGCCTCGGCCTCGGTCACCACGCCGAGTTCCACGAGCCGGCGCACGAACTGCTCGCGCACCGTCGGGCGGTCCTTGATGCGGCGGTACATGACCGGCTGGGTGTAGGACGGCTCGTCGCCCTCGTTGTGGCCGTGGCGCCGGTAGCACCACAGGTCGATGATCGCCTCGCGCTGGAACGCGTTGCGGAAGTCGACCGCGAGCCGCACCACCTGCACGACCGCCTCGGGGTCCTCGCCGTTGACGTGGAAGATCGGCACCTGCAGCATCTTGGCCACGTCGGTGGGGTAGTGGCTCGAGCGCGCCTCGTTGGGTTCGGTCGTGAACCCGATCTGGTTGTTGACGATCACGTGCACCGTGCCGCCCACCGTGAAGCCCTCGAGCCCCGACATGTTGAGCAGCTCGGCCACGATGCCCTGGCCGGCGAACGCGGCGTCGCCGTGGATCAGCAGCGGCAGCACCTGTCGCCGCTCGGCGTCGCCGTAGCGGTCCTGCTTGGCGCGCACCCGTCCCACGACCACCGGATCCACGAACTCGAGGTGGCTGGGGTTGTAGGTGAGCGAGAGGTGCACCGTCCGGCCGCCCACGTCGCGATTGTGCGCGTAGCCGAGGTGGTACTTCACGTCGCCGCGGCCGAGAAAGCGTTCGGCGTCCTCGTCGGCGAACTCGGCGAAGATCTCCTCGACCGGCTTCTCGAGCACGTTGGCGAGCACGTTGAGCCGACCGCGGTGCGCCATGCCGATCACCACCTCGTCGACCCCACCCTTCGCGCAGCGGTAGATCAGGAACTCGACGAGCGGGATCAGACTCTCCGCTCCCTCGAGCGAAAACCGCTTCGCGCCCACGAACTTCGTATGCAGAAACCGCTCGAAGATCTCGGCGTCGGTCAGCTTGGTGAGCAGGTGCAGGTAGCTCGCGCGCGAGAGTTCCGGGCGGTTGCGCGTGCGCTCCATGCGCTCGATCAGCCACTGCTGCGCCTCGGCGTCCTGGTCGAGGTGGCCGATCTCCACACCGATCGTGCGGCAGTACGTCTCCTCGAGCAGCTCGATCAGCTCCCGCAGCGTGCCACGCAGTCCACCGGCGGTGAAGGTGACGTCGAGATCGCCCTCGTCGAGTCCGAACTCCTCGAGCGGGAAGTGGCGCGCGGGCGGCTCGTGCAACCCGAGGGGATCGAGCCGCGCGTACAGGTGGCCGCGCATGCGGTAGGCGTGCACGAGCTGCGCCACGCGGTCCGCACGCCCCGCGCGCCGCGCGCTCGCCATCACGTCCGGGTCGACGGTGGCCGCGCTCCGGCAACCGCCGGCGAAGATGCTGCGGCGAATCGGTGCGACCGGCGGCGCGAGCGCCCCGTCGCCGTTGCCCCCGAGGCGTGCGAAGTAGCGACGCCAGCTCTCGTCGACGCTGTTCGGATCCTCGCGGTAGCGCCGGTACAGCGCCTCGACGTACGGCAGACTGTCCGCGTCGAGCG
>RFJN01000410.1 GCA_003694875.1 Planctomycetota bacterium
GGACAGATCAACGTCAACACCTGCCCCGACGCGCTGTTCTGGGCGATCATCCCGCCCACCGACCCCATCGGGCTGCCGATCGACCGCGACGCCGCCCTCGAGGCGTTCGTGCCGTTCCGCACCGGTGCGGGCCCCGACGAGCCGGCGCCCGCCCCCGCTCCCGGCGCTCCGCCGCCCGGACAGGACTTCCGTCGCGTGAGCGATCTCAGCCGGCTTCCCGGTCTGCAGGAGGTCTTCGCCCCGCCGCGCGGCGAAGGCCAGGGCAACACGGGTTCGACGGGCAACGCTCCGCAGGACGGGGCCGACGACGAGCAGCGACCGCGCTCGCTCCCCGAGCTTCTCACGGTCAAGAGCATCGACTTCCTCGTCACGATCGAGGCCCGCAAGACCGGAACGGGCGGGCTGCAACGGCGCTACGAGGCGGTGCTGCGACGGCTCGGTGACCAGATCTCCACCCTCACGTGGCGGGAGCGCGCCCGATGAACGTGCGCGCGCTGCGGATCGCACTGCTCGTGCTCAACCTCGGCCTCATCGCGCTGATCGCCTGGATCGCGTGGGACACCTTCGGCCCGGTGGACTGGAACCGCTGGTCGGTCGAGCCGCCGGAGCTGCGGCACTACACACCGCCGTCTCTCGCCGAGGATCCCAAGCAGAAGGAGCGACGCGCCTATCTGGCCATCGCGCGCGCCTTCGAACGCGCCTATCCCGAGCAGGAGGCCTCGCAGACAACGGCCCCCGCGCCCCCGCCTCCGCCCCCGCCGCCCACGGTGTCGCAGCTCCAGGTGCGGCTGCTGCAGTACGACGTGCACGCGCCCGAGGCCTCGAGCGCGCTGCTGTACGACCCGCGCAGCCAGAAGGCGCGCTTCTTCACCGTCGGCATGGATCTCGGCGAGCCCGGGCTCGGCTTCGAACGCTACAAGGGCACACGCGTGCGCTCGATCAGCCCGCGCGAGGTCGTGCTCGAGCAACCGAGCGGCAAGCGCGTGACGCTTCCCGCCCCGAGCGGGGGAGGTGGGCGTTGATCACGATCGGGCTCGATATCCACCCCGCCGCCGTCACGATCGCGGTCCTGTCCGGAAGCCGCAAGAAGCCGCGGCTGCTCGACCTGATCGTGCACCGCTTCGGCGAGGACGACGACAGCGGCCGGCGGCTCGATCCGCTCGCGCTCGCCACCCTGATCCGCGGCCTGTTCCGCCGCCACAAGCTGCCCACCGATCGCGTGGTCGCGAGCCTGCCGAGCACCGAGTGCCTCGTGCGCGACCTGTTCGTCCCCTTCACCCGCGACGACCAGATTCGCAAGACCGTGCGCTTCCAGGCCGAGAGCGTCTTCCAGTCGGTGCCGATCGAAGAGCTCGTGATCCAGTACCACAAGATCGCCGAGTACGAGGGGCGCTCGCACCTGCTCGTGTTCGGCATCCGGCACGACACCCTCAAGCGCTGGCTCGACATGCTGCAGCTCGCCGAGATCGACCCCATGCAGCTCGACCTCGACGTGGGCGCGCTCGTCAACACCTATCTCGCCGCCGACCCGCAGCGCGGCGGCCGCACCCTGCTCGCCGACCTGTCCGGTGCCGCGCTCCGCATGGCGGTGCTCGAGGACGAGCAGATCCGCACCATGCGCGCGCTGCGGCTGCAGGCAGCACGTATCGAACCGCTGCGCACCGACGGCTCTGGCGAGGAGCGCCGCCGGCCGCGTACCCTCGACGAGCTGCGCGAGGGGCTGCTGTCCGAGGAGCGCGAGAACACCTTCTTCGCCGACGACGACGAGGGTGGGCTGCCGGTGGTGATCCTCGACGACGACCAGGCCGACCTCTTCGATCTGCTCGGCGAGGGCGAGGAGAGCCGGCAGAGCGTGCTCGAGAAGGTGTTCGTCGAGATCGATCGCACGCTCGTGCGCACCCCCCTCGACGAGGCGATCGAACACGTCGTGCTCACCGGCGCGGGCGCGGCGGTCGAGGGGATCGAGGAGGCGTTCTCGGAGCACTTCGAGTGCCCCGCGCGCCGGCTCGCGCTGCGCAAGGAACTCGTGGCCTCACTGCCGCCGGACAAGCGGCGCGTGGCCGAACTCGAGGGCGCGAACGCGGTCGGCCTCGCGCTCAAGGGCACCGGCATCGACCACACCGGCGTCGACTTCCGCACCGGTCCCTTCCGCTACGCCGGCGCGTTCGAGCGGCTGCGCAGCGGCATCGCCTGCACGCTCATGCTCGCGTTCCTGCTGTTCTTCCTGCTCGGCTATCGCTACAAGATCGTCGAGGCCGCCCGGCTGCGGCAGAAGCTCGACGACCTGCACAAGTACGAGCAGGCGATCTACGAACAGCTGTTCGCGCACGAGATCGCCGCCGGCAAGTCCGTGCCCCCGCCCGAGGAGATCGCCACCGCGCTGCTGCGCCGCCAGCGCACGATGCTGCGGCAGGGGCCGGCCGACGTGCCGCAGATCACCAGCGCCCTCGACATGCTGCGCGACCTCTCGCTCGCCGCCGAACGGGACAAGGACGCCTTCGAGCTGCTCGAGGCGAGCATGCGGCGGCGACGCGCGGTGGTCAAGCTCAAGGCGAAGAGCGCACAGAAGGTCTTCGAACTCAAGAAGCGGTTCAACGAGCGCAGCACGGTCGCGAAGATCGAGCAGGACCCCAAGCTCGACCCGCTCGAGGACGGCGGCGTCCGGGCCGAACTCGTGCTGCAGCCGCGGGACGACGGCAAGCGGACCGGCCGCAGCCGTCGCATTCGATAGGAGAGCAGCCCCATGGCGCGCAACGAGCAGGAAGGGATCGACCTGCTGCGGTTCTTCATCGGCGTCATGGCGCTGCTGACCGTCTTCGTCGCCGGCTTCGCGATCGTCAAGTACGCCGAGATCCAGTCGCTGCGCGCCGACGTCGCCCGCGCCGAGGTGGACTACGCCAACGTCCGGCGCGTGGGCCGCAGCCGGCGGCTGCTCGAGGCGATCGCGCGCGAGGCGAGCATGCAGGTGCAGGTGGATCCCGACAAGCAGGACCTCGCGCAGTTCCTGCAGCAGGTCGCCTCCTCGATCGACCTGCAGCTCGACGACTTCCGCCCCGAGGGCTCGGGCGGCAGCCGCAACAAGCGGTATCTCAAGAAGAGCATCCGCTTCTCGATCCGACAGCAGCCGCTCGAGGTGATCGTCGACTACCTGCGCTACGTGCAGTCGAGCTGGCCCGGTCTCAAGGTCGAGGAACTCACCCTCAAGCCCAAGCAGAGCCGCGACGGCACCTTCCTCGGCTGGGACGCCACAGCGCTCGTGACCGCCTACAAGCCGCGCAAGCGCCCCGCTTCCCGCCGCCCCTGACACCTCGCCGTCGACCACCGGCAGCTCTTGCCCCGTGATTTGTCGGACGCTACCGTTTCTGCGCAGTCGGATTGCATGCCACGACGCCACGAGGGAGACGACTCCATGCCGCGGTGTACCGGAGACGCAGGCCTCCGGCGCCCGAGGTGGTCACGCACCATCGGTGCCGCCTGCCTGCTTGCGACCACACTCGTTCTCGTGCCGACGCGTGCCGGCGCTCTCACCGTGTTCGACGACTTCGACACCTTCGATACGGGCCGCTGGCAGACACTCACCGCCGCCAGCACCCCGATCGACCCCATCGACGTCGTGCAGGCGACGACGATCGACGGCGCGAGCGCCCTCGAACTCCAGAGCCAGTACGTCGTGAACGGCCCGGCGGACCAGTGGAAGTGGCGCGGGCTGCAGAGCAGCGCCGTCTACACCGGCGCGAGCTGGGCGCGACTCGAGGTGCGGTTCAAGACGCTCGACGGCCTGTTCAACAGCGTCGCGGGCCTGTACCACAACATCGACCAGCTGCTCGGGGTGTGGCTGTTCGATCC
>RFJN01000051.1 GCA_003694875.1 Planctomycetota bacterium
CGCCGCCACCTCGTGCGCCTGCGCGCGCAGCGGATCGAGGTGGTGGACGTCGAGGGTGAGCGCCACGCCGTCGTAGCCCAGATCGGCGAGCAGCGCGAGACAGTCCTCGAGCCGGTGGTGGGCGAAGCCGTTGGTGTTGTAGGCGAACGCGAGTCGCATGGGCCCTCCTCGCAATCGCGACAGGATAGCACGGGGGGCAGGGCGGTCGGCAGGGTCTGCGGTGAACGCCGTGGCGGGGCGGTGCTTCCGGTCGAGCCGCTCGGGCGCTTGCAGACGCGCTGCGCGACGCCTACCGTGGGACCGTGGCCGGGGGCATGGAGCGTTCGCCGGTGGCGTACAGCGTGGGGCCCGGGAGCGTTCGGTACCGTCGTCGACGTCGGCTCGCCCGGTGCGCTGCGCGCCGCGCGCTGCCGGCGCTCGGGCTGCTCGTGGCCTTCCTCGCCGGCGTGCTCGTCGGCCTGCGGGGCGGCGGCGAGCGCCACGGCGCGGTGTCCGTCGCGCACGCCGCACGCGCCTCGCACGCTCTCGCACCCACGTGGGGCAGCGAGCCGGTCGAGTTCCTCCCCGCGCTCGATCCCTGGGAGCGTGCGGTGATCGCCGCCGTGCAGACGGGCCGCACCCCGCCTCCCGATCCTCGGGCCGCGGGGCCGACGGCCCGTCCCGCTCCGGCGCCCGTCCCCGCTGCCGAGCCGCGCGCCGCCGTGCAGCGGCTCTCTCCGCGCGCGCGCGTCGCCGGCCTCGTGCTCGAGGAGCGCGGCGGCCCGATCGAGGGGGCGCGGGTGCGGCTGCTCGTGGGCAGCCGCCGACGGCGCGAGGTGCGCACTGGCGTCGACGGCGGTTTCGCGCTCGACAACCTCGCGGCGGGTCGCTACACGGTGCACGCGTACGCACGCGGCTTTCTGCCGGCGCGGGTCCCGGGGCCGGTGGACCTGTCGCCGGGAGGAGCGCGCACCGACCTCGTGCTGCGGTTGCGCGCCGCGCTCGCGATCGAGGGGACGGTACGCACCCGGGACGGCAAGCCCGTACGCGGCGCCCGGGTCTGGGTGCGGCGCGGCGGCGCCTTCCCGACGATTGCGGTCCGCACCGACGCGGCCGGCCGCTACCGGCTGCTCGGCGGCGCGCCGGGCCGCAACCGCGTCTACGTCCGGCACCCGGCGTACCTGCCGCCGCGGCCGCGGGTGGTCTCGCTCCGCGCCGGCGAGGGGGCGACGGGGATCGATTTCGTGCTGCGGGCCGGCGGGGCGATCCGGCTCGGTGTGCACGACGAGGCCGGCCGCCCGCTCGCGATTCCGCTGTGGCTCTACGACCGGCGGGGACGGCTCGTGGCGCGCGGCCGCAGCCGCGACGGGCGCGCGCGCTGGACGGGGCTGCGCAGCGGGCGCTACACGGTGTTCGGCGCCGACGAGCACGGGCGCGCGGGGCGGGTGCGGATCGCGGTGCGGGCCGGGCGCACCGCGCGGGCGCAGCTGGTGCTCGAGACCGGGGGGCAGGTGAGCGGACGGGTGACGGATCCCGAGGGCGCGGGGGTGAGCGGTGTGCGCGTGCGTGCCGAGCGGCTCGGCGGTCGCTGGGCGCGCGAGGTGCGTACCGGCGCGGACGGGCGCTTCGAGATCGCGGGTCTCGTCGAGGGGCGGTATCGGGTACGGGTCGTGCCGCGGGGGGCCCATGCACCGCCGGCGCCGCTCACGCTGCCCGTCGCCCCGGGGCAGGTATGGAGCGGGGTCGCGTTCCGGCTGCGGGCGGGTGCGGTCGTGCGCGGCGAGGTGCGGGCCGCGGACGGCGGGCCGGCCGGCGGGGCGATCGTGATGGCGTACGCGCCGGGCGGATCCGCGCTGCGTTCGGCGCGCGCGCGCGCCGACGGCAGCTTCGTGCTCGAGGGACTGCCGCGCGAGCGGCTGCACCTGTTCGCGCGGCTCGGCACCGAACTCGCGCACGAGCCGTTGCGGATCGCCGAGCCCGAGCCGCCGCCGGTGCGGCTGTGGTGCGATCCCATGGGCGAGCTGCGGGGGCGGGTGGTCTCGCTGTCGGGTCGCGTGCTGCGCGGGGCGCGCGTCGGCGCGCAGGCGATCGAGGGGATCGTGCGGCGACGGGCGCGGGCCGACCGACGGGGACGCTTCGCGTTGCGCTACCTCTATCCCGCCACCTACCGGGTGTGGGCGATCGCGGGACAGCAGCAGACCGAGCGCACGATCGTGATCCGGCCGGGCGAGCGGATCGATGGCTTCGAACTCGTCATTCCGCTCCCGTGACCGGCTCGGCGAGCACCTCGCGGATCATGGCGTTCCAGTCGAGGCGCACGTTCAGTCGGTTCCAGAAGCACATGACGCCGAGTAGCACGCGGTTGAGGAAGACCGCCTCCTTGGGCATGCGGAAGCCGAGCCGCAGCGCCATGCTGTTGAGCTGCTCGTGCAGCTTGCGGATGAACGCCTCCCAGTCGCCCTCCCACACCCCCTCGTGCAGCAGCGGCTCGCTGCTGAGGTAGGTCCAGTCGAGGTAGGCGCGTGCGCGCTCGGTCTCGCGCTCCTCGGGCTGCAGGAAGCGCATCGCGATGAACGCATCGAGCAGCGCCTCGTCGTCGCGCCGCAGGATCGCCGCGATCGCGCTGCGGTAGTGGGTGAGGAAGCCGGGGCTGAACTCCTTGACGCAGCCGAAGTCGAGCAGCCCGAGCCGTTCGTCGGGCAAAAACAGGTAGTTGCCCGGGTGCGGATCGGCGTGCAGCAGCCCGTGGCAGAACTCGAGTCGCCAGATCACCATGGCGAGCTTGCGGCCCACGCGGTTGCGCACCTCGGGATCGGAGACCGTCTCGACGAAGGCGTCGAGGTGCTGTCCCTCGAGGTAGTCGAGGGTGAGCACGCGCAGGCTGCTGCGGTCGTGGTGCACCCCCGGCACGACGACGTCGGGATCGTCCTGCAGCCGCGAGGCGAAGAGCTCCACCGCGCGCGCCTCCTCGGTGTAGTCGGCCTCGCGCAGCAGCATCGCGCGCACCTCGTCGTACGCCTCGGACAGGTCGTAGCTCGAGCCCGCCCAGCGCAGCGAGCCGACCACCTTGCGGAGGTTGGCGAGATCGCTCTCGATCGTCTCCTCGATACCGGGGTACTGGACCTTGACGGCGACGAGGCGTCCGTCGTGTCGGCGCGCGCGGTGCACCTGCCCGAGCGAGGCGGCGGCGACCGGCTGCGGCTCGAACGCGGCGAACAGCTGCTCGAGCGGCGCGCCGAGCTGCTCCTCGACCACATCGCGCACGAAGCGGAAGTGCATGGGGGGCGCCTGGGCGTGGAAGCGGCCGAGCACGTCGCCGAACGCGCTCGGCAGCGCGCCGTCCTGGATCGACAGGAGCTGGCCCACCTTCATGACCGCGCCCTTGAGCTGGCCCATGGTCTCGGCGAGTCGCTCGGCGTTGCGGCGGTGGGTGCGCAGCGCGGCGTCGACGCGGGCGGCGGGATTGCGAAAGACGTTGGCGACCTTGTTGCCGAGATAGCTCGCGGCCATGCGCGAGGAGACGAGACCGAGCTTCCAGGCGCGCTTGCGCTTGCTCGTCGGAGGCAGGTGCTGCGCGTCGGGCTCGTCGTCGTTGCGCTCGTCGTCGTGTCCGCTGCGGCTCACCACGGGCTCCTCACGGGGTGTGCGTCCGTGCCGCAAGTATAGCGCGGACAGAAAGCGCTGAGCACGCGGGGGACTCAGCCCGAGGGCGGCTCGTCGCGCTCGCGGTCGTAGGCGATGTGCCCGCCGACGATGGTCCACGCGACCCGCCCCCGCGCCCGCTGGCCGCGGAAGGGGCTGTTGGCCGAGCGGCTGAAGAACCGGGGGGCGCCCACGATGAAGCTCTCGCGGGTGTCGAAGACCGTGACGTCGGCGACGCCGCCACGCGCGAGCGTGCCGGGCGAGGCGGGAAGCTGCGAGGGGTGGTCGAGTCCGAGGCAGCGCACGGGGCCGATCGTGAGCAGCTCGATCAGCCGCGGCAGCGCGAGCAGCCCCGGCTCGACGAGTCCGGTGTAGAGCACCGGCAGCGTGGTCTCGAGGCCGATCACCCCGCACGGCGCGAGGTCCCACTCGCGCTCCTTCTCCTCGGCGGGGTGCGGGGCGTGGTCGCTCGCGATGCAGTCGATCGTGCCGTCGTGCAGCCCTTCGATCAGCGCCTCGCGGTCGCTCTCGGGCCGCAGCGGCGGGTTCATCTTGTGGCTTGCGGCGTCGAAGCCGCGCACCGCCTCGTCGGTGAGCAGCAGGTGGTGCGGGGTCACCTCGCAGCTCACGCGCGCCCCGCGCTGCCGGCCCTCGCGCACG
>RFJN01000411.1 GCA_003694875.1 Planctomycetota bacterium
CCCTCGACACCGCGCTCGACCTGCAGCGCCGCCATGGTGTCGACGAGCCGTGCGGCGCGCGCGGTATCGAGCGCGCCCGCGACCCACAGCGCGGTGTACCAGCCGAGGCTGTTGCCGCAGACCACGACCGGCTCGATGCGGCGCGTGCGCACTGCCTCCTCCACGAGATCGAGATCGGCCGCTGCACCGGCGAGGATCAGCGCCGAGGCGTTGTCCGCCCGCAGGTGCGTGCGGGCGGAAAAGCGCGGCGCCGTGTCGAGCGCGAGCAGCGGCTCGAGCCCTCGTGCCGCGCGGCGTTCGTCGAGCGCCGCGAGCATGGCGTCGAGCCGCGGCGACGGACCCGCAGCGCGCGCGGCCGACAGGCTGCCGAGTTCGGTACGCCCGTAGCTGCCGCGGCCGGGACAGACGATCGCGGCCCGGATCGGTCCCCCGCCGTTCACGACGCTCCCTCCCCGGCCGGCGCGCAGCCGAGCAGCCGCTCGGCCGCGGCGATCACGCTCGCCACGCTCGGCAGACACAGGTTCGCCGCGTCCCCGAGCGGAATGAAGGTGTCGAGCCCGGTCACGCGCACGCAGCGTCCGCCGAGGCCGTGTTCGAGCAACAGCGCCATGACGGGCTCGGCGACCCCGCCCGAACGCCGCCCCTCGTCGAGCACGAGCAGCGCCTGCGCGTCGCGGGCGAGGGCGAGGATCGCCGCCTCGTCGAGCGGCTGCAGCCAGCGCAGATCGAGCACGGCGGTGCGCACCGCGTGCCGATCGCGCAGCTCTCGCGCCGCCTCGAGCGCCATCGGCACACCGTTGCCGTAGCTGATCACGCCGAGATCGGCGCGCTGCACCGGCGGCCCTCCGCCGAGCAGCGGATCGTGGGGTTCGTAGCGGCGCGCACTGCCGATCGGCACGTGCTGCTCGAGCGGCGGGTAGCGGAACTGCCACGCCCCGTCGCCGGGCAACAGATCCTTGCGCATGTACAGCGCGATCGGCTCGAGCAGGCACGACACGCTGCCGCAGGCGCGCGCGGCGGCGAACAGGGTGCGCAGCATACCGACCGCGTCGTCGCCGCGCGAGGGGCACGCCACGATCAGGCCCGGGATGTCGCGCAGCGCCGCGGTGGAGTTGTCGTTGTGGAAATGCCCCCCGAAGCCCTTCTGGTAGGCGAGCGAGGCGACCCGCACGACCATGGGGTTGGCGTACTGGGCGCGCGAGAAGAACTGCATGGACGCCGCCTCGCCGCGCAGCTGATCGAGCGCGTTGTGGATGTAGGCGAGGTACTGGATCTCGGGGCAGGGAAGCAGCCCGGCGAGTCCGGCGCCGATCGCCATGCCGAGGATCGAGGTCTCGTCGAGCAGCGTGTCGAACACCCGCGCCCGGCCGGCGAGCCGCTGCAGGTCGGCGGTGACGTGGTAGACCCCGCCCTTGCGCCCGACGTCCTCGCCGAACACGAGCGCCTCGGGGTAGCGTGCGAGCTGTTCGCGCAGCGCGTGGTTGATCAGCATGGCCATGTGCCGCGGCCGGTCGCCGAGCGAGCCGACCCGCAGCCGCTCGGCGAGCGCGGGATCGAGCGGGCGCTGCAGCTCGCGCTCGATCGCGGCCGGCGAGCGCGGCGCGAGCGGCGCCCGCACCTCGGCGCCCGACGACAGCCGCGGGCGCGCGCCCGCCTCGCGTCCGACCGCCTGCACCCGCGCGCGGCTGCGTTCGAGCAGCGCGCGCAGCTCCTCGGGCCGCGCGATGCGCTGCTCGACGAGCCAGCGCGCTCCGGCGAGCAGCGGATCGCGCGCCTCGATCGCCTCGATCTCCTCGACGCTGCGATAGGTGGTCTCGATATCGGAGCCGGCGTGCCCGAGAAGCCGCACCACGCGCAGGCGCAAAAACGCCGGCCGGCGGGTGGTGCGCACATGCTGCACCGCCTCGCACGCGGTCTCGAAGGCGTCGAACAGATCGAGCCCGTCGGCCTCGAAGTACCGGATCTCGGGGTGCCGCTGCATGGAGCGGCGCACCCAGTCGCGCGGGCTGGGGGTGGAGATGCCGATGCCGTTGTCCTCGCACAGATACAGCACCGGCACCGGCAGTCGCTGCGTGGCGATCCAGCCGGTGGCCTGCAGCGCGCTCTGCGCGGTGGCGTGGTTGAGGCTCGCGTCACCGAAGCTGCACAGCACCACCGCGTCGTGGGGAAAGCGTGTGGGCAGCCCGAGCCGGCGGGCGCGCTCGAGCGCGACCGCGAGCCCCATCGCCTTGGGCAGGTGGCTCGCGATGGTGCTCGTCTGCGGCGGCACGTTGAGCGGCACGCTGCCCCACACCTTGTGCCGGCCGCCCGCGATCGGCTCCTCGCGCGAGGCGGCCACCCCGAGCAGCGTGTCCATGACGGGGCTCTGACCGGGCACCTGCCGCGCGCGGTGCACGAAGAAGCCGCCGCTGCGGTAGTGCAAGAGCGCCGGATCGGTGGGCCGCAGCGCGGCCGCCACCGCCGCGTTGCCCTCGTGTCCCGCGCTGCCGATCGTGTAGAACCCCTCGCCGCGGGCGCGCATGCGCCGCGCCTCGTAGTCGATCTGGCGCGAGATGACCTGCGAGGCGAAGATCCGCAGCGCCTCGCGCCCGGTCAGCCGCGCGCCGGGCGCGAGCGGTGCGTCGAGATCGCGCCGCTCGGCATCGCTCCAGTGGTGGCGGGCGGCGAGCTGCTCGAGGAGTTCGACCAGCCGCGCCTCGACGACCGGTTCGCGCCGCGCCGGCGCCCGGACGGCCCCTCGGGGCCTGCGCATGCTCGTGCTCATGGGGGCGGGAGTATAGCCGCGCGGCCGCGGCCGCGCCATGGCCCGCCGCGCTCAGCCCTCGAACAGCCGGGCCCCCGCGCCCTGCTCGCGCGCGTACGCGTCGCTCAGTTCCCCGCTCGTGACCCGCAGCCTGGCGGCGAGCGCCTGGCAAAGCCCCCACAGCAGCTTCACCGCGAGGCTCTGGCGCTTGCGCATGAGCCGGTACAGCCCGTCGCGCGGGAACGCGAGCGTGTGGCACGGCGCCTCGGCGCGCACGGTGGCCGAGCGCGGCACGTCCTCGACGAGACACATCTCGCCGAAGTGGGCGCCGGCCCCGAGGCTCGAGAGCCGCTGCCCCCCGCGCCACACGCTCACCTCGCCGTCGAGCAGCACGTACAGCTCGCTCGAGCGCTCCCCCTCGGCCATGATCTGCTCGCCGGGCTCGTAGGTGCGGTGTTCGGCGCGCTCGAGCAGCGCCATGCGCTCGCGGTAGCTCATGTGCTGGAACAGCGGCACCTCGCGCAGCAGGTCGAGCTTGTCACTCACGCTCGGGCCGCGCGGTTCCCGATCGGGGTCGTCGTCGTCCGCAACGGGGTCGCGCACCGACTCGAACGCGAGCACGATCACGCTGATGTTGTCGCCGCCGCCCCGCTCGTTGGCGAGCTGCACGAGCTGTTCGGCGGCCTCCTCGACGCTGCGGCCCTCGAGGATCCCGGGCAGCTCGGGCCCCTTGACGTAGCCGGACAGCCCGTCGGAGCAGATCACGAAGCGGTCGCCCGGGGCGAGTTCGACGTGCAGCGTGTCGGCGACACAGCGCGGCTGCAGCCCGACCGCGCGGGTGATCACATTGCTGATCCGGGAGGTCTCGGCCTCCTCGGGGCTCATGAGGCCCTCGCGCACCATCTCCTCCACGAGCGAGTGGTCGCGGGTGAGCTGGTGCGCCTCGCCGTCGCGGATCAGGTACACGCGGCTGTCGCCGACATGCGCGCAGATCGCGTGCGTGCGTCCGACGAGCAGCATGGCGAGGGTGGTGCCCATGCCGCGCTTTTCGGGCTCGCGTTCGGCGAGCGCATGGATCTCGGCCGAGGCGGTGTCGACCCCGCGCTGGATCAGCTCGACCACCTCGCGCTGGTTGGGCTCGCTCGGATCGGCCGCCCAGGCCTCGATCGCGGCCGCGCCCTCGGCGAGGGTGCGGCGCACGATGTCGACGCACATGGCGCTCGCCACCTCGCCGGCGGCGGCTCCGCCCATGCCGTCGCACACGAGATAGAGCCCGAGTTCGCGATCGACACAGATCGCGTCCTCGTTGTGCTCCCGCTGCTGACCGACGTCGGTGCGCCCCGCAACCGCGTATCGCATGGCTCCTCGCGTCCTCGCTCGATCGTTCCATGGTCATGGTACCGGAGGTGAACGACGGGAGGCAACGTGCTCGCGCGCCGCCGTGAAACCGCTAGGATGGGGGCCCGCGCGGATCGCGGCCCGCGCCCGCGACCGGCCGCGCGGCGAGCGTTGGCGAGGGCTCGGATGGCACGGGGCAGGAG
>RFJN01000052.1 GCA_003694875.1 Planctomycetota bacterium
CGCCACGAGCAGCGACGTCTCGGTCTCGAGGTCGGCGAGCAGCTGCGCGAGCGGGCTGCCCTCGGGCGAGCACGCCTCCCGGAAGCGCTGCACCGTACGCCCCTCGTAGCACGCCACCCCCCAGCCGCCGAATGGCGCGTCTTCACGCGCGGTCTGCTCCGCGAACGCCGCGGGGGCGAAGGCGAGGCGCGTGGACCGATCGGCGCTCAGCGCGAAGAGTTCACCCATGGGAAGCCTCCCCCGGTTCGGCGTCGTCGAGCCGCAGGCGCTCGCCCCGCCGCGGCATGTGCACCGCGCGGGCACCGGCCTTGCGAAGGGCACGCGCGAAGGTGCGCATCACCTCGTGTTCGCCGTGCACGAGCACGGTCTCGGCCGGCCCGACCTCGTGCTGCCAGGCGAGCAGCGCGTCGCGGTCGGCGTGCGCCGAGAAGCCATTGATCGTGTGGATCCGGGCGCGCACGGGGATCGTCTCCCCGAAGATCTCGACCCGCTCGGCGCCGTCGATGATCTGCCGCCCGAGCGTGCCCTCGGCGGCGAAGCCCACGAAGACCACCGCCGACTCGCGCCGCCACAGGTGCCGCCGCAGGTGGTGCAGCACCCGCCCGCCGGTGCACATGCCCGAGCCCGCCATGATGATCGCGCCGCCGGTGATCGCGTTGATCATGCGGCTCTGCGCGACCTCGCGTGTCATGTGCAGGCCCGGCACGGCGAACGGATCGCCGCCCGACCGCAGCAGTTTCGCGACCGGAGGGCGGAAGGCCTCGGGGAAGCGCGCGAAGATCCGCGTGGCGGAGATCGCCATGGGCGAGTCGAGAAAGACCTGCGTGCTCGGGGCGAGACGTCCCCGCTCGACGGCGCGGTGCAGCACGTAGAGCAGCTCCTGGGTGCGCTCGAGCGCGAAGGTGGGGATGATCACGTTGCCCCCGCGGCGGAAGGTGGCGTGGATCGCGTCGAGCAGTTCCTCGACCGATTCCGCATAGGGGCGGTGCTGCCGGTCGCCGTAGGTGCACTCCATGACGACGAGATCGGAAGGTGGTGGCAGCGTCGGATCGGGCAGCAGCTCGCGGCCGGGGTTGCCGATATCGCCCGAGAACGTGACCGAGCGCTTTCGGCCGTCGTGTTCGAGTTCGAGCCGCACGCTCGCGGAGCCGAGCAGGTGGCCTGCGTCGACGTACGTCGCGCGTACGCCCGGCACCACCTCGAACGCGGCCCCGTAGCGGACGGCCGGAGCGAACTGGTCCATCGTGTCGAAGACGTCGAGCGTGGAGTACAGCGGCTGCCCGGCGCCGTCCTCCTCGCCGTGCCGCAGCCGGCTGCGTCGCGCGCGGGCGGCGTCCTCCTCGGCGATCGCGGCGGCATCGAGCAGCACGAGGCGGGCGAGCTGCCGGGTGGCGGCGGTGGCGAAGATCCTGCCGCGGAAGCCCCGCTGCACGAGCAGGGGAAGGCGTCCGCAGTGATCGAGGTGGGCGTGGGTGAGCAGCACGGCGTCGATCTCGGACGGCTCGAAGCCGAACGGGGCGGCGTTGTGCCGCTCGCTCTCCTCGTCGCCCTGGAACATGCCGCAGTCGACGAGGATCTGGTGCGGCCCGCACACCACGCGGTGGCACGAGCCGGTCACCTCGCGCGCCGCGCCGTGGAAGGACAGCTCCGGCGGCCGGCTCGCGCTGGCCGGGCTCACGGGTTGGGCCTCGCGGCGTGCCGCCGCTCCGGCAGGTACTCCACGGTCGGCTGCTGGTTGACCGGCTGCGGGTAGAGCGCCATGAGCTGCAGGAACGGCTTCGGAAGCTCGGTGCTGACGTGCAGTCCGAGCGCCCTGGCGTGCTCGGCCGTAATCGGGAAGTCGTGGGTCCACACGCCGTGCGACAACGTGCGCGCGAGGTGTTCGGCCTGGTCGTCCGCCATGCGGCCCGCCACCAGTTCGAGCACCGTCGCGTGCACCTGCGCGATCGCCTTCTCCGCCTGGTCGATCATGACGAGCGACTGGTCGTCGATCTGCTCGACCGGCTTCTCGCGCCGCAGCCGCAGCAGCGAGGCGGCCGGAAGCTGGCCGAGCTGCGGATCGACGGGGCCGAGCACCGCATGCGGACTCATGACGATCTCGTCCGCGGCGAGCGCGATCAGCGTGCCCCCGCTCATGGCGTGGTGCGGCACCACGACCGTGACCTTGCCGGGGTGGCGCTTGATGGCACGGGCGATCTGCACCGCGGCGAGCACGAGCCCGCCGGGGGTGTGAAGCACGATGTCGAGCGGCACCTCGGGATCGGTCATGTCGATCGCGCGCAGCACCTCCTCGCTGTCGTGGATGTCGATGAAGCGCATGAGCGGAAAGCCGAGAAAGCTCATGGTCTCCTGGCGGTGCACGAGCAGGATCACGCGCGAACCGCGCTCCTTCTCGATCCTGGCGATCATGCTCTGGCGTGCCGCATCCAGCATGCGGCGCTTGAGCACCGGCTGCAGCGTGGCGAGCAGGAAGAAGATCCAGAACAGGTCGATCGCGTTCATGGGGCGGTCTCCGGA
>RFJN01000053.1 GCA_003694875.1 Planctomycetota bacterium
GAGTCCGGGCACGGTCACCGACCCCGCCATGCTCGACGATCGCGAGCCGGTGCACCTGCTCGCGATCGCCCCGACGCGCAGCGCACGGCTCGGGCTCGCGTGGAGCGATCTGAGCGCGGGACGGCTGCTGCTGCTCGAACTCGAGGACGCGGCCGCGCTCGAACCCGAGCTCGCGCGCATCGGGGCCGCCGAGGTGCTCGTGCCCGACGACGAACGCGGCGAGCAGCTGATCGAACACCACCGGCTGCGCTGTCCGCGTCGGCTGCCGCCGTTCGTGTTCGATCCCGTCGACGCCGAGCGCCGCTGGCGCGAACACCTCGGGGTCGCGACGCTCGAGGGCTTCGGGATCGCGTCGACGGGCCCCTCGCTCGGTGCGGCGGGCGCGCTGCTGCACTACGTCGAGCAGAGCAAGCCCGACTACGTGGCGGGGCTGCGCACGATCGAGCGCTTCCGGCGCGACGAGACGCTGCTGCTCGACCCGGCGGCGCTGCGCGCGCTCGAGGTGGTCGAGACGGTGCGGCACCGGCGTCGCGAGGGGTCGCTGCTGCAGGCGGTCGACCGCACCGCGAGCGCCATGGGCGCGCGCCGGCTGCGCGAGTGGCTGCTCGCGCCGCTGCGCGAGCGCACCGCGATCACCGCGCGGCACGAGGCGGTCGAGGCGCTCCTGCAGACCCCGCTGCGGCTCGAGCGATTGCGCGCGGCGCTGCGCGAGTGCCCCGACCTCGAGCGGCTCGCGGCGCGCGTCGCCGCGCGCCGCGCCGGCCCGCGCGACCTCGCGGCGCTGCGATCCGCCCTCGCGCAGCTTCCCGCGCTGCGCGAGAACCTCGACGGGCTCGCGCCACCGCGTCTCGCCGCGCTGCGCGAACAGCTCGCGCCGCTACCCGAGCTGCTCGAACGGCTCGAGCGCGAACTCACCGACACGCCGCCCTTGCGGGTCTCGGACGGCGGGGTGATCCGCGAGGGGGTCGATCCCGAACTCGACGCCGCGCGCACCGTGCGGCGGGACGCGCACCGCCTGCTCGCCGAGATGCAGGCGCGCGAGATCGAGGCGACCGGCATCCCGAGCCTCAAGATCGCGCACAACAACGTGTTCGGCTACTACATCTCGGTCACCAACACCCACCGCGACAAGGTGCCAGCGCACTACGTGCGCAAGCAGACGCTCAAGAACGCCGAGCGCTACGTGACCGAGGAGCTCAAGGCGCTCGAGCAGCGGATCGAGCGCGCCGAGCAGGAAGCGGCCGAGCGCGAGGCGCAGCGCTTCGCGGCGCTGCGCGAGGCGTGCGAGCAGCGCAGCGCCGAACTCGCGGCGATCGCGCGGGCGGCGGCCGAACTCGACGTACTCGCCGGCTTCGCCGCGCTCGCGCTCGAGCGCGGCTACGTGCGGCCCGAGCTCGAGGACTCGAACGTGCTCGAGATCGAGGCGGGCCGGCACCCCGTGATCGAGCAGACGCTCGACGGCGAGCCGTTCGTGCCCAACGACATAGCGCTCGGCGGCGAGCACCGGCCGATCGTGGCGGTGATCACCGGCCCCAACATGGCCGGCAAGTCGACGTTCTGTCGCCAGGTGGCGCTGATCGTGCTGCTCGCGCAGACCGGCTGCTTCGTGCCCGCCGAGCGCGCGCGCGTGGGGCTCGTGGACCGGATCTACTGCCGGCTCGGCTCGGCGGACGAGATCATGCGCGGGCTGTCGACGTTCATGGTCGAGATGGTCGAGACCGCCGCGATCCTGCGCGGAGCGACCGATCGCTCGCTCGTGGTGCTCGACGAGGTGGGCCGCGGCACCTCCACCTACGACGGCGTCTCGCTCGCGTTCGCGGTCACCGAGTACCTCAGCGAGACGATCGGCTGTCGCAGCCTCTTCGCCACCCACTACCACGAGCTGTGCGAGCTCGCGCGCCACGACCCGCGCGTGGTGAACCTGAACGTGGCGGTGCGCGAGTGGGGCGAGCGGATCGTGTTCCTGCACAAGATCGAGCCCGGCAGCGCCGACCGCAGCTACGGACTGCACGTGGCGCGGCTCGCGGGTGTGCCCGAAGCGGTGGTGCAGCGCGCCGAGCAGCGGCTGCGCGAGCTCGAGGACGGCCGACGAACGAGCGGCGGTGCGTCGCGGCAGCGCGAACGTCGCACCGCGCGCCAGCCCTCGCTCTTCGCCCCGCCCGAGCAGCGGCTTCGCATGGCGCTGCAGGCGCTCGATCTCGACCAGCTCACGCCGCTGCAGGCGCTCAACTGGCTGCAGGGCTGGAAACGGCGACTCGACAACGCCACCAACGCTTCGTGATCGCTTCGTGATCGCAGGATCCGAGAGGAGACCATGACCGAGACCTCGAACCCGATCGACACCGTGCTGCGCGGGGTGTGCGACCTCGTGACCGAGCAGGCGCTGCGCGACAAGCTCGCGCTCGACCGTCCGCTGCGCGTCAAGCTCGGGATCGATCCGACCGCCTCCGACATCCACCTCGGCTTCGCCGTCGTGCTGCGCAAGCTGCGCCAGTTCCAGGACCTCGGGCACCAGGCGGTGCTGATCGTGGGCGACTACACCGCCCAGCTCGGCGACCCGAGCGGCAAGAACACCACCCGCCCCATGCTCACCGAGGCGCAGGTGCGCGAGAACGCCGCGAGCTACATCCAGCAGATGGGCAAGATCCTCGATCTCGAACGCCTCGAGGTGCGGCACAACAGCGAGTGGTTCTCGAAGTTCGGCTTTCTCGACACCATGCGGCTCGCCTCGCGGCTCACCGTCGCCCGCACCCTCGAGCGGGCCGACTTCGCCAAGCGCATGGCGGCCGAGCAGCCGATCGGGCTGCACGAGCTGTTCTACCCCATGATGCAGGGCTACGACTCGGTCATGGTGGAGGCGGACATCGAGCTCGGCGGCGCCGACCAGCGCTTCAACCTGCTCGTGGGCCGACAGCTGCAGCCGCACTTCGGCCAGCCGCCGCAGGTGTGCCTCATGATGCCGCTGCTCGTGGGACTCGACGGGGTGCGCAAGATGTCGAAGTCCTACGGCAACTACATCGGCATCGACGAGCCGCCCGAACAGCAGTACGGCAAGACCATGTCGATCCCCGACACGCTCATGCCCGAGTGGTTCCGGCTGTGCACCGACCTGCCCGAGGCGGAGATCGCACGCATCCTCGCCGGCCACCCCGGCGAGGCCAAGCACCGGCTCGCGCGCGAGATCGTCACCCTCTACCACGGGCCCGAGGCGGCCGAGCGCGCGGCGGAGCACTTCCGGCGCACGGTGATCGAGAAGCAGGTGCCCGAGGACGTGCCGAGCCACACGATCGAGTCCGCGCTGTACGACGACGAGGGCCGGGTGCCGCTCGCGGCGGTGCTCGCCGACGCCTTCGGCATGAGCCGCGGCGAGGCGCGGCGGTTGATCCGGCAGGGGGCGGTGCGGCTCGACGAGCAGCGGATCACCGATCCGCAGGCGCGCTTCGTGCCGCGCTCGGGACAACTGCTGCGGGCGGGGAAACGGCGCTGGGTGCGGCTGGTCGCTGCGCAGGTGCCAGGCGCAGACGCCGGCTGACGTCCACGGTCAGCCGCTGCAGCTCGACCGCGAGCGGCTCGAGGCGAGCGCGCTCGGCGGGACGCCTTCGTTCGAGCGCGTGCAGCACGGCCCGCGCCTGCTGCAGCGCCTCGCGGGCCAGCGCGATCTCGCGCTGCTCCTGCTCCGGATCGGCGAAGCTCCGGCGGTAGTGCCGCCTCGCGCGCGCGAGGCTCTCGTACAGCCGCGCCAGGGCGGGATCGTCCCGCGGCGCGGACGCGCCGGCGCCGCCGCGCGGCGGCGCGGAGCGGGTCGTGGCGGCACTGCTCGCCGGCGGCACGGGCCGCTGCGGCGGGCGCGTGGCCCCGTCGGCCGGCACATCCGTCGCCC
>RFJN01000412.1 GCA_003694875.1 Planctomycetota bacterium
CTCCTGGATCCAGAGTGCGGATCCCCCGACGCGGATCCTGCGCTGGAAGCGCCCGGGCGGCGCGGAGGGAGAGCTGCGCCTCGGGCTGAGCGCGACCGAACCGGACGCGGTGCGCGACGCCCTGCCGACGCACATGCGCGAAGGGCCGCCGCGGCTCGTGCTCGCACGCCTCGAACGCGGCAAGGTGCGAACGGCTGCCGTCCTCGGCCCGGCGACGGTCGAGCTCGCAGGGGCCGGTCCGCCGCGCGAGCGCGAGCGGATCGAGTCGCTGTTCACGAGCGCCCTGTCCGCCGCTGCGCCCCCCACCGCGCTCGATCCCGGCTCGCTGGCGGCCGCGGGCGCGCTCGCTCGGCTCGGACCGCAACAGGTGCTCGAGGCGGGCCATGTCCTGCGGCGCGACGCGGCGGGGCGTCCGCTCGAGATCGGCGCCCCCGACGCTCCCGTCACCCTCGCCTGGGACGCCGCCGATCGCCTCGTGTTCTGGCGTGCAGCCGACCGCACGCATCGCCTGTGGCGCCACGACGCGCGCAACCGCCTCGTCGCGATCGCGACGGTGCGCGGTCTCCTCGCGCAGCTCGCCTACGACGAACGCGACCGATTGCGCCAACTGGAGGTGGCTGGCGTAGGAACGTGGCGCTGGGTGCGCGACGCCGCGGGCAGGCCGCTCGAGGTCGCCGGACCGGACGGCCTGGCGCGGCGTTTCGCGTACGGCCCGACCGGCGGCCTGCGACGGGTGGTCGACCGGGCGGGACAGCTCCTGTTCGAGCGCACAGCGCTGGACGGCGGCGGACAGCGGCTGCGCTATCGCACCACGGCCGACGCTGCCTGGAACGAGATCCGGCTCGACGCGCAGGGGCAGCTGCTGTCCCGCTCCGGCCCGGAGGGCGAGGTACGTGTCAAGGGTGGCGCCGACGGTGCTGTGGCATTCGTCTTCCACCACCCGGATGGCGTCGAACAGCGGCTCGCCCATGACGCCGAGCGCGGGGGATGGCATCTGCTGCAACGCGGCGGCGACGGGACGCAGACGCAGCTCGCGTACGACGCGCTCGGGCGGGTGCTCTCACTCGAGGTCGGCGACGAGACGCTGCGCGTCACGTACGACGAGGCGGGTCGTGTGACCGAGATCGCTGCTCCTCGCACCGGCGAGCGCGAGGCGTGGCGCTACGACGAGCGCGGTCGTCCTGTCGAGCGGCGCAGCACCGGAGAGCCCGTCGAACGCTGGGTCTACGATCGACGGGGGCGGCTGGAACGCTACGAGCGCGGAGCCCTCGCGCTCGATCTGCTGTACGAGAGCGATGGCTCGAGCCTGCTGGTGCTGGACGCGGGCGGCGGGCAGATCACCGAGCTGCGCGTCGACGCCCGCGGCGCTCCGCTGTGGCTGCGCGAACCCGATGGCTCCACCACGGCCTGGCGCTACAGCGACGGCGCACTGCGCACGGTGGCAGGACGGTTCGGTCGCCTCGATCTCGAGCCGGGTCCCAATGGCGAGCTCGTGCGGCTGCGCACCGCGGGTGCGTTGGGAGACAGGAGCTTCGAAGTGCACAGCCCCGCGCCCGGGGCGTGGTTCGTGCGCGACACGGACGGGCGATCGCCCACGCTGCGCGCCGAGGGAGCGGACCTCGTCTGGGAGCACCCGCTCGCGGGGCGCTGGAAGCACCGTCGTTCCGGCGGCGTCGACGAGCTCAGCGGCCCGCTCGGCCGGCAGCGCGTCGAGTACGATCCGCACGGCGTGCTGCGTGCGCTCCTCGACCCGGTTGCCGGCACCGCGCGCATCGAGCGACTTGCGCCCGACCGATTCCGGCTGCTCGACCCGGCGGGCGCCGCCTGGACGCTGCACTTCGATGCCCTCGGCGCCCTGGAGGCGCTCGACGGACCGCTCGGGCACAAGCAACGCTGGGAGCGCGCACGCGAGGGACGGATCTACATCGATCCGCTCGGCGCGCGCTGGCAGCGGCGCTGGAGCGACCGCGGTCTCGTGCTCACCGAACGCGATCCGCTCGGCTTCGAGGAGCGCTTCGAACTCGATCCCGTCACGCACGAGCTGCGCGCCTGGCAACGGCCCGACGGCGTACGGCTCGGCTTCGAGCGCGAAGCCCGCGGCACGCTGCTCGCGCTCGATCTCGGCGCCGGGCGCCGTGTCACCCTCGTGCACGACGCGAGGGGACGTCTCGTGCGCGCGGCTGGTCCGGACGGCGAGTCGATCGCCGTCGGCTACGACGCGCTCGATCGCCCGATACGACTCGAGCAGCGCGCCGCGCCCCCTCTCGCGCTCGGCTACGAGGGCGCGGGCCCCCTTGCGGAGATCCGGGTGGCGGGGCTGCGGCTGCGCTACGACCGCGACGCGCTCGGCCGGCTGCGCGAACTCGGCGTGGCGCCGCTCGGACAGCCCGGCCGCGCACACGCTCCGACGCCCCTGCGCGCCGTCTTCGCCTACGACGAGGCCGGCCGTCCGCTGCGGCTCGAACTTCCCGGCGGCGCGCTGCTGCGCTACCGCTACGAGGGAGGGCGACCGGCCGCGCTCGAGGTGGTCGATGCGGGCGGACAGATCACCTACTTCGAGCACTATCGCTTCGATGCTGCAGGGCGACTGCTCGCGGTGCGCGACCCCGATGGCGAGCACCGTTTCCGCTACGATGCGCTCGGCCGGCTGCTCGAGGCGCAGTGGGCGGACGGCAGCCGGGAACGCTTCCGCCACGACGCGGCCGGCAACGTGATCGAGGATGCGGCCGGTGCGCGCTGGCGCTACGACCGCGCGCAACGCCTCGTCGCCCGGGGCGCGGCGCGCTTCGAGCACGACGCCTGCGGCCGGCTCATCACCGACGACCGCGGGCGGCGCTACATCTACGACGCGCTCGATCGCCTGCTCGAGGTGCGGCTTCCCGACGGCGGGCGGGTGCGTTTCGGCTACGACGCCTTCGGGCGTCTGGCGTGGCGCGAACGCGACGGCCAGCGCACGCGCTGGCTGTGGTGCGGCCCCGATCCCGTGGCGCAGCTCGACGGCCGCGGTCGCGTCCTGCGGCGCTTCGTCCCGGGGAGCGAGCCGGGCCTGTGGCTCGCCACACGCAGGGAGCAAGAGGGACAGGGCGCGCGGGGCGGCTGGGCGTGGGCCGTGCGCACCCTCAACGGCTCGCTCGTGGCACTCGTCGACGGCCGCGGGCAGGTGCTCGCCCGCTACCGCTACCGTGCCTACGGCGGGGTGCGCGGCGAGAAGCGACGCCCTGGGCGTGCCGTCGCTCCGGCCTTCGCCGGCGGGATCCCCGATCCCGAGCTCGATCTCGTCTTCTTCGGCTCCCGCCCCTACCACACAGGCCTCGCCCGCTTCCTGACGCCCGAGCCCGAGGGCCACGACCGGCTCGGGGGACGCTACGTCTACGGGCTGGCGAACCCGCTCACCCAGCACGACCGCACCGGCGCGAGCCCCGCTCCGGTTCTCGGTGCGGGCGGCGGTCCGGGGCCCGCCGCGTGGCCGGCGATCGCCGGTATCCGCAACGCCCGCAGCAGGCGACTCGTCATCGAACTGGCCGAGGAACTGCAACGCATCGCCCGCACCGAACACGGCCCCGTGACCGAACTGGCGCGGGCCACGCTGACGACCCTGCGCACAAGAGGCGACGTGCCGCTGGAGATCGCCGTCAAGAAATGGTTCACGAGGCCCGGCTGGTTCGGGCGCCGGGTGCGCGAGAAGGGGGTGCACGGCCTGTTTCGCTACCGGGGCGAGCGGCCCAGCCAGCTCTTTCTCTTCACGGGTCCTGCGCGGGGCGATCGTTTCGAACTGCTCAAGACCCTCGTGCACGAGCTCGCACACGTGCAGCAGTCGCGGGAGCCCCGGATCCGCAACCCTGCCGTCACGTACGGCAAGAAACAGGAGTTGGAGGCTTTCTTCCGCGAGTATCTTCTCAGCGCCGAACTCGGCCGCGCAAGGGGTGAGCTCTACACCGAGGTGCTCAAGCCCCTCGGAATTCCGCGCACCTCCGGCGGTCCCGTGCGCCGCCGCCTCCACAGCTGGCTCGCGCGCTGGCTCTCCCCCTACGGGGGCATGCAGGGCACGGTGACGCCCGACGATCTGGCCACCGAGATCCGGCGCTTCCTGCCGAGCGTCTTCCAGGGCCCGCGGCCGCGCCCGCAGCCCGAACTCGTGGCGCGCAACCTCCGATTCGGCGTCACCGCGGCGGAGTTCGCCCCGCAGGTGGACTGGGCGTGGGGCGTGCAACGGCAGCTTGCCGCGCTGCGTCGCGTGCGACAGAACGAGGCGCTCGAGGCGCTCGCGCTGCGGTATGCCGAACCGGTACTCCCCCCTTCCGTCCCCCACCCCGCGCTCGAGCAGGCCCTGCGCGCCGCGGAACGCCGAGCGCTGCGGGCGCTGCCTCTGCGCGAACGGGCCCTGCGGGCCACCGGTCGGCTCGGCGCCATCGCGCTGCGCATGGGGGCGGACCTGCTCGAGCCGGGCATGCAGGCGCTCGCGCTCTACGACGCCTGGTCGCTGCTCACCGCGGTCGGAGAGGGATCACGCCAACTCATGCGCCTGCTGCTCGAGAACTCGCCCTTCGCCGAGCTGCTGCGGGCGCTCGAGAACGAGCCGCGTCCTCTCGAGACCTCGCAGCTCGCCGCCTCCCGCCGCGACTGGCTGCGCAACCGCCTCATGGTGCTCGATTGGGGCGGTGCGGCAGGGGCAACACGCAGCGGGCTGCAGGCGCGCGCCACCGCGCGCGCCCTCGGGGCGCGCACCGCAGGGCGCTCGGCGGGCTGGGTGACGGCCGTCCCGGGGCGTCGCCAAGTTCCGCGCCGTGGCGGCATCGTCGGCGCACTGCAACGCGTGGGAGCGATCGGGTTCGGCGGCGCGGGCACCGGCGCAGGGAGCGTCGGCACGACGGCCGCCGCGCCGCGAGCCTCCCCCTCCCCCGCGGCTCGCTCCTCGCCGTCCCGCGCTTCCCCTCCGGCAAGCGGGCGGGGCTCGCGCGCCCCGCGCAACGTCGCCGGAGCGCAGCCGCTGCCGCCGTGGGCGCAGGCGATCCTGGATGACGTCCGGCGGCGGGCCGACGAGCAACGCCGGGCATGGGAGCGGCGCAGGGAGGCGGAGAGACGCCGGGAGCAGGCGCGGCGCGCGTCGGAGGCGACGGGCGCGAGGGAGGACGCGGTCGACGATCTCGATCTCCGCCCGCCCGCACCGCCGGCGCGGCCGGGACTGGTGCGGCGCGCGTGGAACTGGGTGAAGTCGTGGGTGGCGGGCGAGCACGACTCGGCACGCGGGCGCGACGAGGCCCCCGTCACCAGGACGCTCTACCACGCTGTCAATCCGTATGCCGGCGCTGCCGCGGCGCTCGAGCGCGCACTCGGTCCGGTGCTCGAGGGACAGCGATGAAGGGCTTCAGCGCGAGACGCGGCGACAGAGTCGTTCGCCCGCACACGTTTTGCTGGGCAGCGCCGCTCGTGGTCCTCCCCCTGCTCGTCGCCGGTCTCGGTGCACGCGCCGGCGCTGGCGAGGCCCCCGCCGCCCCGACGGAGACTGCCGATACGACCTCGCTCGCCCGATTCGCCGCGGCGGGCGATGTCGCCGCCCTGCGCCGGGCTCTGGACGCGGGCGCCGATCCCGACGTGCCCGACGCGGACGACGGTGCTCTGCCGATCGTGCGAGCGACCGAGTGCGGGGACGCGCGCTCGCTCGAGCTCCTGCTTGCGCGCGGGGTGCGCACCGAGCGCGTGGAAGCGGGCGGCACCGCGTTGCTCGAGGCGGCGTGGCGGGGCAATGTGGCGGCCGTTCGCCTCCTGTGCGCGTGCGGGGTCGACCCCGACGTGCGCGGCTCCGAGGGCGAGACGCCGCTGCTGCGCGCGGTGGCCGCCGGCCGGCGCGAGGTCGTGGGCGCTCTGCTCGAGATGGGCGCGGATCCGGACGCCCGCGACCATGTGGGTCGCACACCCGTTCTGCTCGCGGTGGCACGCCGCGATGGCGAGGTCATGCGAGCACTGCTCGAGGCCGGGGCACGAGTCTCGCCGCCAGCGCTTCGTGCGGCTCGCGGCGCGGCGGACGCTGCACTCGTGCAGGCACTGGCCGAACGCGCGAGCCCCACGGCGGTCATCCGCCTCGGTCCGGCCGACGACGTCGGGCAGGCTTGCGCCGAGGCGCCCGACGGTGCGCGCGTCGTACTCGCCCCCGGCCGGTACACGCAGACGCTCGTGGTGCGCGGGCCGCGGCGGCTCGAGATCGTGGGCGCCGGTGCCGATCGCTGCATCGTCATCGGAGGAGAGGCGCAGGCGGCGGTCGTCGTGCTCGACGGGGCGCGGGTGACGTTGCGTTCGCTCGCGGTCGCGCCGACCGGCAACGCCGAAGTCGGCGTCCATGCGGATGACGGCGCGCGGCTCACGCTGCGCGCCGTGCGCGTGCGCGGGGCGCGGGGACCTGCGGTCTACGTTGCGGACGCCAGCCTTGCGGCCCGCGGCCTCGAGGTTGCGCGAGCGCAGAGCTGGGCGATCGGGGCCGTGCGCGCGCGGATCGCGCTGCGCGATCTGCGACTGCAGGACTGCGCGCACGGGATCACGGTGCGCGAGGGACGAGGCGGCTGGATCCGCGGACTGCGGTACCGGGGCGGTGCACCGGCGGTCCACGCCGCGAATTGTCATGAGGCGCTGCTCATCTCCCACTGCGAGCTCGAGCACCGCGCACCGGACCCGGCGGCAGACGACGCGCCGGCGGTCTTCGTGCGGGGGGTGACGAGCTTCGCCACGCGCGATGTGACGGCCGTCGGGTTCGCTCGCGGCATCGACGTCGGCTGTACGGGCAACGGCCCGCTCGCGGTGGTCGACGCGGTGGTGGTCGGTGGCGAGATCGGCATGGCGCTCGAGGCGCCCGCCGGGGCTCTGGCTCGTCTCGAGCGCGGGGCCGCCGTGGGCAACACCAACGCGGGCGTTCTCGCGAGCGGGCACACCCGTCTCACCGCGATCGACGTGCTTGCGGCAGGACGCGACGCGGTGGCCCTTGCCGTGATCGAGGGTGCGGGCGTGCACGTGCGGGGCGGCAACTGGCTCGGCTCCCCGGCCGCACTCGGCATCGAGCGGCGCGGCAACGAGGCAGCGGCCGTGCGTGTGCGCGACGCGCTGCTCCTCGGCGCCCTGGTTACCGAGGGGGAGCCGCTTGCGACCGATGCCCGGAGCGAGATCCTGCGCGCGGTCGCGGCGTGGCCGGGGCCGGTTCAGGAAGAACTCACGCGCTCTGTGGCCCGTGCGGTCAGCGCGAGTGCGGCGCTGGCTTTCGCGCGGCCCGACCCGACGGCTCGCCGCGCCGGAACCGAGCGTTTCGAGAAGGCACTGACCGAACTGGTGCTCGCCTGCGCAGCCGCCCGACAATTCGCGAGCGAGGGGGCGCACGTGCGGCTCGAGGCGACCGACGCGACCGGCCGGACACAACCGCTCGCGTTCGCCGTCGCGCCCGCTGCGGAGCAGGAGCGGCAGCCGGAAACAGGAGGACAGCCGCCGGCGCGGGCGCCCGCTCTGCGCCCCCCCACCTTGGCGGACGGCTGGCGCTGGGTACCGCCGGGGGCGTGGTGGGTGATGCCGCAGCCCGGCGCCGGGATCGCGGCGCAGCGCATCGAGGTGGCTCCCCGCGCGCGGCTGCCGCTGTCGCTCGACGCGTCCGACGCCCTCTGGGTCCGCCTGCCTGCGCCGCCGGCGGGTGAGGCGGATCCGGCGGCGCTCACGTTTCTGCTGGCGCTGAAGCCTGCCTCCGAGCGGGCGGGCGTGCTTGCGGCGCTGCGGCAGCCCCCGCCTCTCGCGGCTCTCGCCGTGCCCGTTGCCGATCTGGAACCGCAGCGACGGCAGGCGCTCGAGCAGCGCATCGAGGAGGAGATCCGGAACCTGCCGCCGCCGCCGCCGGGCGAGGGCGAGGCCGCGCGGGTGCATGCCTGGCGGCGCTGGGCGCTGGTGCGCCTGGCTGCGGCGTTGGGGACCGAGGCGCACGCTCGTGCGATCGCACGCCGGCTCGAACGGATCGCGTCCGAGGAGGGCGAGCACGACGCGGTGTCGGCGGCCGCCGCGCTGTGGTGCGCGGCGCTCGCGCGCATCGAGGCGCGGCTGTCGAGACTGCACGACGGTCGGCTCGCGGCGTTCGCGCACCGGGGTCCTCCGTGGCTGCGCCCGATTGCGGCCACCGAACTCGCGGCGTGGGGCGAGGGCAGCGCTGTGCCGCAACTCGTCTCCGCGGTCGCCGCGCACAAGGCACCTGCGGGTGCGGTGTGGGCGACAGCACCGTTGCTCGACCGCGAGCAGGCGCGCGAGCTGATCGCGGCGTGGCTCGGCGACGGGCAGGGAGAGCGGAAGGAGCAGGCGGCGCTTGCTCCCGGGCTGCTGCTTCTCGCGAGCGTCCACGCAACGAACGATCAGTTGCGCCAGCTCCTCTCCTCTCCTCTGCCCCGATCGGCCGCGCCGGAGCTGATCGCGCTCGCGCGCGAGCCGGCAGCGTTGCTCGAGCGCGCGTGGTGGCTCGCCGACACCACCGACGCGGGGGTGCGAGCCCAGCTCGCGGCGCTGCGGACGGCGCCCGCCTCGCAGCGCGAGAGGTTGCTCGAGAGCTACCGCGAGGCCGCCGTGCGCTCGGCGCGCGCGAAACTGCTCGCCCGAGGGGCCGCGGACCTCGACGACCGGCTGGAGAACTTCCGTCTCTGGCTGGCCGTGCACACCGCCGCTCTGGAGCCCAACGATGAGACGGTCGGTCTTCTGTACGGCGACCACATCCACATGGAATCGTACTGGTGGCTGCTGCCCGCTCGGAAGGCGGCGACGAAGGCACGAGAGACGCTTTCCGGTCCCCCGCCGGCGGGAGGGAGCTGGCTCGAGGCACTCGTGCTGCCTGCGCAACACCGGTCGCGGGCCGAGCTCTTCGAGCCTCTTGGCGACGCGGCCGCCGCTGAGCTCGTCGCTCTTGCCCTGCAGAGCACGCGGGCGCCTGTGCGCGACCCTGTCGATCGCATCGCCGCACCGGGG
Source organism: Planctomycetota bacterium (assembly GCA_003694875.1). Taxonomy (GTDB): domain Bacteria; phylum Planctomycetota; class J058; order J103; family J103; genus J103. Next base: position 8,971 of record RFJN01000412.1, read on the forward strand.
GGCGCGGAGCGGTTTCAGATCGGGCTGCGTTCGCGCAGCGAGACCGGGGGCGCGCTGCTCGCCGGCGCCGAGCTCGAGCTCGACCGACTCGGAACCTCGGTGGCGTTCCGGTTGCGGTTCGATCCGCTCGTTCGGCCGGAGCTCGGCATGATGGCCCTGTTCCCACGCGAGGACTGGGACATCACGCCGTGGCTCGACGACCCGGTGAGCGCCATGCTGCGCGGGCTGCAGTTCGCGTCTCCGAGGGGTGTGACCTGCACGGTCGCGATCGGCGCGAGACCGGAAGCGCGCAGCCGCGAGGGGGAGTTCACCCTCCGTGCCGCGCGCATGGCGGGAACGCTGTGGCTCGACGTGGGGCTGATCGACGATCGGCGCCGACAGCCCCTGTGTCTCGAGGCCGGCGAGGCGGCGCGGGCCGAGAGGCTTGCGCAGGTGCGGCTGAGATCGCTGGAAGCAAGCGAGGCAGGGGGAGATCGGGCGCAGCGCGAACTGGATCTGCTCCGTTTCGCTCTCGCGGCCGGTGACGCGCAGCGCGTGCGCGATCTCGCGCCTTCGCTCCTGCGCCAGGAGCAGACGTGGCAGGAGGCTGCGGAGGCGCTCGCCCGCCACCTCGCCCACGGCCAAGTGCGGCGGTTGCTCGAGACGCTCGCGGATCCCGTGCTGCCTCCGGCGGCGCGGCAGCTCGCGGCGGCGATCCTCGCCTCCCGCGGCGAGTGGCGACGCGCCCGCGAGGTGGCCGAAGCCGCGCTCGCCCAGCAGGCGGATCTCGACGATGCGCGCCTGATCACCGGCCTTGCGGCGCTGCTCGAGCGCGAGCTGCCGCGCGCGGTCAGTTTGATGGCGGCCGTGCGCACACCCGCGCTGCAGCGCGAGGTCTCGGCTCCGCTCGCGATCGCCTTGTACGAGCAGCAGCCGCCGCGTGATCTGACGGCCGTGCCCTGGCTCGCACGCCTCGCAGCCGATCCCGCGCACGCCCCCCTGCCGCTGCTCGTGCTCACCGGAGCGTGGCAGCCGGCGCGGGCGCTCGAGGACGCCGGTCACAGCGCGACCGCCCTGGCGATCCGCGTGTGCGCGGGGCTGCGCACGCTGTGGAGCGGCGACCGGGCCTCCGCGCGGCGGTGGTTCGAGGCCGCACGAAAGCAGGCCCAGCAGAGGGGTGTGCGAGGCAGTTTCTGGGACCGGCTGGCGGCGCAGGGGCTCGAGCGCAGTCGCTAGGTTGTGCCGCGCCCCGCGCCCGCCTTGCACCGCCGGCGCCACGAAGCGCGCACCCGCGACCCTTCCGCGCGCCGCGCCAGGGGTTGTGGCGAGCTGGCGCAATGGTCTCCGTGCCCGGGATCGGTGTGGGAGGGGATCCACCGCAACCCTGCCGGTAGACGGAGAAGGAATCCGGCCGGCGAATGAGGGCAGCCGCGGCGCCAGCGTGGCGTCGTTCTCGTTTTGCCGCCTGGTCCACGAGAAGCGGCGGTATCCACCGATTTTACCCCTGCAGGGGCAGCGGGCGGGTCTCGTCACAACCGCTTTTAGAACCAAACACTGTGACGTGGTTTGTAGGTAGTTGGACGACCGGCGGTTCCCTTAGACCGAACGGTTGCCAGAGGCGGCCGCCGACGGTACGATCAGGCAAGTGGGATTGACCGGTAGGTCTTGTCCGGATTGGGGGCGCGAAATCATGACGCGAATCGGTGGGACAGGTAGCGGCGCGGACGCGCCGCGGGACGTGACGGTCCAGGAGGCGGGTGACGGCACGACGATCGAGTCCTCGTCCGCGACCGAGGTACAGACCGAGGGCCCGTCGCTGTCCGCGGACGCCGCCGCCTCGTTCGCCGGCGCCCTGCGGGCGGAATCCTCGATCGCGGCGAGCGCACTCGAGGCCCAGCTCGCCGCGACGGCCGCGGGCTCCTCCTCCGGTCCCGCCGCGGTTCGAGCCGCTCTCGAATCGTTGCACGACTCGGTCGCCTCGTTCGGCGACCTGACGCTCGGTTCCGACGACGCGGTGCTCGGTGCCGCGGCAGACCTGCGCGACCAGTTCGCGCAGGTGCGAGCGCAGATCGAGGGGCTCGCAGCAAGCGGCGGCGCGAACGAGCGCGAGGTGGGCGAACTCGCCGACGCCTTCCACAAGGAGCTCGCGCGTGCGGTGGTCGCGGAGGCGAGCAGTACGGAGGGACGAGACGAGACGTTTCCAGCGATGAGCGCCAGGCAGATGGCGGAACTCGCGCTCGAGACGCCGGGCGCTTCGCCGCAGCTGTACGGCGTGATGGGCGCGGCCGCCCTGCTCGACAGAGGGCTCGATGGGTATGTAGACGTCGGGCGGCAGATCACCAGTCGCACCCAGTTGCAGGCGCTCGCGTCGCTGGCCGACGGGGGCGTCGACGCCGCGGAGCCCTACGCGCTCGTGCTCGAGGTCGAGACCGAGAGGCAGGCGCGGGTGTTCTCGGCCCTGGCCTCCACCGGCGCCACCTGGCAAGACAAGTATCAATACGCTCTCAAGGCCGACAACCCGTACAACGAGGCGGTTCTGACGGAGTTCGCTCTTCGCGGCGTGAATCCGCCGGCCGGTCAGTGGGGGCTGGTGTCCAACTCCTGGGACTACGGAATCCAGGTGACGAATGCGCGTCAGGCCGCGGCCATGATCGCGCTCGCCAACGGACCGGCCGACAGCAAGCAGAACGAGCTGGCGTACCGGCGCGCATTGCGGCTCGAGTGATCGCGACGAACGGGAAGGGGCACGCCGTCCGCCACGGCGCGCGCGGCCGTCCCCCCCCGGGCCTCGCACCCGACCACCACCGGCGCCTCGCCCTGCGAGACGTCGTCGCGTGGCCGCGGCTCCGGCAGCGCGCGGGCGCCGTGGGGCGGGGTTGCACGGGCACCGGGTATCGCTGCCGTCACCGGGTGCCGCCACGTTCCCCTCCCTCCGGACGTTCCACTCCGCGTTGCGGCGTCGCGCGCGCCGCGTGCACGGGACATGCGGGGGCAGCGTGCTGGAACCGGTACCGGTTTGTCGCGACGAGGTCGTAGAGGGCGTCGCGCAACGAGCGCGGGAGCATGGCGAGAACAGCAAGCACCGGACGCGGTATACCGAGCCGGCGAGCAATCCGGATCGCCGCGTCGCTGCGCATGTGAGCGCGTTCGCCCTCGACGAGGACCACGGTATCCTGCGCGAGGAGTTCCGGTGCGACGCGTCGCAACAACGCCTGCCCCTCGGCGGACCCCCGCGTGCAGAACAGAAGCCGCCCTCTGCGATCGAGCCGCGCGAGCCACCCGACCGTGGCGCTGCACAGACCGCAACCGCCGTCCAACACGATGACGGCTCGCGCCTGCTCCGCCACCGTGCTGCGGTCCGCACCCCGTGCGCTCACGATCCTCGCCTCGCGCCCCCGAACCGCCTCTTCCTGGCTGTGAGAAGGCGCCGACGCTGCCACACGCGGGCGTTCGCCCACCCCCGCCGTCGAGCGTGCGCCACAAGGTGCGGAGTCGAGTTCGCCACGACCGCGACAGCGCGCCCGGCGGCCGCCTCGCAGGGCACGTTGCGGCAGATCCTGTCGAAGGCCCCGCTCGCCCACCCGATCGCGCCCAGTGTCACAACCGCCCCGGCGCACCCGATCGGGCCCACGCGCTCCCCGAACCAGATCGCGCCCCAGAGGAAGGAGAGCGCGGGCTGCAGCAGAAGCAGCAGCGCCCCCCTCGCCGCGGGCACCCAGGGCGCCGCGCGGGTGATCAACAGCCAGCCCCCCACGTGGATGCCCCCGGCGAGCGCTGCCACCCGCAGCAGCTCGACTCCGCGCGGCATCGCCAGTGGCGCCTGCTCGCTCGCGCACGACAGGACGGCGAGACCGAGCGCGGAGACGAGGGCGGCCACCGCGAGCTGGCCGCTCGCCGAAAGCGGCCGCTCGATTCGCCGGCCCTCGCGCAGCGCCAGGTAGCTTGCGCCATACAGACCCGCTGCCATGAGAGCGTTCGCGACGCCACCGGGCAGCCATGTCCCGCCCCGGACGTCCTCCGCGCATAGCAGCGCGAGGCCCGCGAGGGCGAGCAGCGCCTGCAGGGGAAAGCGGCGCGGGAAGCGCTCACCGGCGAGGAGAGCCGCCAGCGCCGCAACCCAGAAGGCATGCGTGTTGACGAGCAAGGTCGCGCGCCCCACGCCCACCTCGTGGATCGCCCGGTGCCAAAGAAAGAGGTCGCCGGCAAAGAAACCACCGGCCAGGGCCGCCAGCCCGAAGGCGAGGGGAGTTGCCCGACGACGCTCTCCGAAGAGCCCGAACAGCGAGAGCACAGCGGCGGCGAGCGCCATGCGCCAGAAACCGATCGCTCCCGGTTCGAGCGAGCTGCTCCGCACGAGCACGGGAGCGAAGCTGATCGTTGCGGCACCGAGCGCCAGCGATACAGCCGCCCCCTGCTTCGAAGGCCTGACGGCAGCGGCCATTCCGCGCCCCCTCCTCTCTGACCGAACGGTCCTATACCCGGTTCGGCTTCGCGAGGAAAGAGGGAAGCGAGCGATCTTTCAGCCGCTTCGTTGCCTGCCCCCCTTGATGTCGGTCGACTCCGCCGTCGGTCGCGCCGCCTCGCCGACGTGGACGAGCGCGTCACCCTGGTGCACGAGGGGGTTGTTGTTGATGCCGATCACGATCCCTGAGACGCTGGCGGTGATCCTGGCCACCCGGGCGCCGAAGCCGTCGCAGATATCCCCGAGGGGCTGTCCCTTCCTCACGCGGGCGCCGAGACGCACCTCGAGACGCGCGACGCCGCTGCGTCGCGCGCGGATCCATCGGCTGCGGTCCACGCGCAAGGGGGGGCGGGCGGGGCGCGGCGCGCCGAAGCTGCCCATGCCGATCGCTCGCATGGCACGCAGTACCCCCGCCACCCCGATCCGGATGGCCTCGGGGCTGAAACGCAGCGTCTCGCCCGCCTCGTAGACGAGCACCGTCCGACCGCGTCGCGTGGCGGCCTCCCGCAGCGATCCGTCGCGCGTGCGTGCATTCACGACGACGGGGGCGCCGAACGCCTCGGCGAGCCGGCGCGTGGCATCGTCCTCGAGCACTGCGCGGATCTGCGGCAGGTTCTCGCGCCGGTTCGAGCCGGTGTGCAGATCGATGCCGTGGGTGCAGTTGGCCACGATCTCGCGCATGATCAGGTGCGCGAGCCGCGCCGCGAGCGAGCCCTGGGGCGAACCGGGAAAGCTGCGGTTGAGGTCGCGGCGGTCAGGCAGGTAGCGCGAGCCGGCGAGGAACCCGAACACGTTGACGATCGGCAGCGCGATCAGCGCCCCCGCGAGGCGAGCCGGCTCGACGCGAGCGAGCACACGCCGCACGATCTCGATGCCGTTGGCCTCGTCGCCGTGGATCGACGCACTGAGCCACAGCCTCGGTCCGGGCCGCGCCCCGTGGCGAACCGCCACGGGGAGCGTGAGCGGCGTGCGCGACGGCAGCATGACGACGGGGAGCTCGAGCTGCGCGGATTCCCCCGGCGGGATCTCCACCCCCCCGATGCGAAGGGACCGGAGGTTGTCAGGCACCGACCCGATCGCGGTTCGTCCCACCGCCCGCCTTCTTCTCGATGAACTCGATGATCTTGCCCGCGATGTCCTTGCCCGACGCCGCCTCGATCCCCTCGAGTCCGGGCGAGGAGTTCACCTCGAGCACCACGGGGCCGTGATTGCTGCGCAGGATGTCCACCCCTGCGATCTGCAGTCCCATCGATCGCGTGGCCCGCACGGCGATCGAGCGCTCTTCCGGCGTGAGCCGGACCTTGCGCACCGAGCCGCCCCGGTGGACGTTCGCGCGGAACTCCCCCGGCGGCGCCGTGCGTCGCATGGCGGCGACCACGCGGTTGCCGACCACGAAGCAGCGCAGATCGGTCCCGCTCGACTCGCGGATGAACTCCTGTACGAGAATGTTGGCGTTGAGCCCCCGGAAGGCCTCGATGACGGATGCCGCTGCCTGGTCGGTCTCGGCGAGCACCACCCCGATGCCCTGCGTGCCCTCGAGCAGCTTGATCACGAGCGGCGCTCCGCCCACGAGTCCGATCACCGCCCCCACGTCCTTGGGCGAGTGGGCGAAGCCCGTCACCGGCAGCGCGATCCCATCGCGAGCCAGGATCTGAAGGCAGCGCAGCTTGTCGCGCGCACGCGTGATCGCCTGCGATCCGTTGGCGCAGTAGACGCCCATCATCTCGAACTGGCGGACCACGGCGCTGCCGTAGAAGGTGTGGCTCGCGCCGATGCGCGGGATGACCGCGTCGACATCCTCGAGGGCCGTGGAGCCGTACATGATCTTCGGCCGGTGGGCGGTGATGTCCATGTAGCAGCGCAGGTAATCGATCACCCGCACCTCGTGGCCCCGCTGCTTGCAGGCTTCCTTGAGGCGCGAGGTCGAGTACAGCGAGGCCTTGCGCGACAGGATGACGATCTTCAGCGGCCGTCGCGTCCGCGATCGGACTTGCGTCGCCGGGAACTCGTCGCTTTCCGTCCCCGGTGGCGGCGTCGCACGCTCGCCGGCGGCTTGCCCCCGAGGAACGATCGACCCGGATCCACCAGGAACCGCCCCCGGATCGCCCGCCGCCCCAGCAGCATCCGGAATCCCATCGCGTCGCGGTGCGACAGGGTCAACTCGATGGCCCAACGCTCTCCCCTCGCCTCCAGATCCGTCTCGATCACGAACCGCTCCTGCACGTGCCCCGACGAGCTGCGCACCGGACGGCGATCGATCACCCGAGCCTCACAGCGCACGGTCACCGTGGTATCGCGCTGCAGCGGGTGCAGCTCGAAGCGCACCATGGGGACCCCGTCGCGCACGAACGGCTCGATCCGGGAGGCGTGAAGCGACGAGGTGCGCGCTCCCGTGTCCACCTTCGCCTTGATCCAGTCCACGCCCAGGCCGGGAAGCGACACCCACTCGCGCCAGCCGAGCACGGGTGGGCGCTCGTTGTCGTTCGCCTCCGCTTGCGTCCCGCTCCCGGTCACCATGGTGCGCAGCTTATAGCCGTTGCGGCGCCACCGCGCAATATGGTTCGCCCTTCACGGCGCCTCGGGCGCGGCGTGGCTGCCCGGCCTCGGAAGCAGCCGAGACTCCGCCGGCACGTGACCCACCCACTTCGGTGTCTCGGACCACCGTCATCGTTGTTGCCAGCAACAGCGAGGTTGCCAGGAACAGCGAGCGCTGCGCCCCCTCGCCGTTCGCTACCGCCGATACCGCCCGGAGCTACCGCGTGCCCGGCAGCCCGGTGATCGTCGAGTGCGCCCAGTAGTTGCGCAGGATGGACGGGGGCGGTTGCCCCGTTGCAACGCGCCTCTCGATCGCGCGCCTGTTCTTCACGAGCGGCCACAGGGGCTGCTCGACCTCCAGCAGCCTGGCGAACGCCGGTGCGAGCAGTCGATCCCAGGTGGCCGCCATGCGCACCGGATCGTCCGGACGCACCACTCCCCGGCACCGGGGACTGCCGCAGGCGCAGACGAAGTCCTGGTGCAGGTTCAGACTCCCGTAGTCATCGAGCAACTCCTCGTCGACCTCGATGTCCCGCACCGCGATCTCGAAGTCCCAGCCGGGGCTGAGGCAGTTCGGCTCGCAGCTGTGGTTGACGTAGCGGCCGAGGTCCCAGCACAGCACCCACAGCCCCTTGCGGTCCTGATAGCCGTACTTCTCCACCTGTGCGCGCAGCACCGGCGGCAGTTTCGCGACCTGCTCCTCGCGCAGCGCCCGGTCGAGCGGATCTCGTGTCCAGACGATCGTGCCGGCGGGAATACGGCGTGTTGCGACCACGCCGTGGCCGATCTCGGGGCGGATGAAACGCAGTTCCGTATGGGGATGGATCACGGCCGTCCTCCTGTGCCGGGCGCTGCACCGCCACGGCAGGGGCTGTTGGGAAAGCAGCTCGAGACGACACGACGTCGCCGAGGAGGTCGCTGCTCGAAGAGCAACAGACGCGGTGGGAGAGCCCGAGGCGAGAACGCGGGCGAGAGACCAAGGGCGAAGGGAGCGCCGCTCCCGGAGCACGCCTCGAGCCGCAAGGGCCCGGCCATGAATGCCACCGCCTCCCCCGGGCCGGTCGCAGAGACCCGCGCGGCGGTGCACGCGACCGCCGAACCCGCGGCTCGCCCCGGCGTGGGCACACCGGGTCTGCCATGACCGACACCTGTCGTATACCCCGCTCGCGGCGGCGGCACAAGGGAGAAGCCGGAGCGACGAAGAAAGTCGCAACATATTTGTGGCTACGCTATTATGTTCTGTGTCGAACGGGAGGCTCAGCCGTCGGCCCACTGCGGCCGGCAGTGCGTTCTCGTCCTCTTCCGCGCGTCGCCCGTCGGCCTGCACGCCGTTCCATCCGGGTGCCCGGCGCAGCGCAGGCGCGGCCCGTCGTTCAGTCTCGCGCCTCGGTGGCCGATCGCTCCCGTAGGTGACTGCAGGAGGGATCGCGGTGAGTCGCCGCAGGCGAAAGAAGACAGGGTCCGCGCCACCACCGGTTGCGCGGCCCGGATTGCCGCCGGGCACGATCGTGGTCGATCCGAACGCTCCTCCCTCCTGCCTGCGCGTCACGGCCTACGGGCCGCAGCGGATCACCGAACTCGAGCCGGCGACCGTCGCGGACATCGAGCCGCTGCTCGACGACTTCCCGGTGGTGTGGGTGCACGTGGCGGGCCTCGGTGACGCCGAGACCATCGAAGCGACAGGCCGCCTGTTCGGGCTGCACCCGCTCGCGCTCGAGGACGTGGTCAACACCCATCAGCGAGACAAGTGCGACGAGTACGACGAGCACCTCTACCTCGTCGTCCGCATGCTCGAGAGCATCGAGTCCGAACACACCGAGCAGCTCAGCCTCTTTCTCGGCGAGCGGTTCGTCCTCTCGTTCGCCGAGACCTACGACGACTGCTTCGACCCCGTGCGCAACCGCCTGCGCCGCCCCGAATCGCGCCTGCGGAACTCGGGGGCGGACTACCTCTTCTACGCGCTGCTCGACGTCGTCGTGGACTCGTACTTCCCCGTTCTCGAGCGACTCGGCGACCGGCTCGAGGGCCTCGAGGACGAGGTGCTCGCACAACCGAGCCGCTCCACTCTCGCGCGCATCCACCACACCCGCCGGACACTGCAGGGATTGCGGCGCGCGATCTGGCCGCTGCGGGACGTCGTCGGCGGCCTCTCGCGCGGCAGCTCGCGCCTGCTTGGCCAGCAGACGCGGGTGTTCCTGCGCGACTGCCACGACCATGCCCTGCGCGCGGTCGACCTGGTCGAGACCTATCGCGAGTTCGGCTCCGCTCTCGTCGACGTCTATCTGTCGAGTCTCGGGCAGCGGACCAACGAGGTCATGAAGGTCCTCACGATCATGGCCACGATCTTCATCCCCATCACGTTCATCGCAGGGGTCTACGGGATGAACTTCGACCCCGACGCGAGCCCCTGGAACATGCCCGAGCTCCGCTGGCGCTGGGGATACCCCGCCTGCCTGCTGCTCATGGCGCTGATCGCCCTCGCGCTGCTCGTGTGGTTCCGCCGCAAGGGGTGGCTCGGTGAGGGGCCGTTGTCCCCGACGACACCGCAACAGGCGCTGCCCGGCGCGTCCGACACCGAGGCCTGATCAGGCCCGCTCCCCCTCCTCGCTGCGCGCGCTGCGTGACAACCCGAACTCTTCGGCGAGCTGACGCGGGTCGACGAAGTCGAGGTGTACGTCGTGCTGCGAGAACGGCACCTGGATCCCCGCCTCCTTGAGCCGCCTCTGGATCGCCGCGCCGAGCTCGCTGCGCACGCGCAGGATGTACTTGGGGTCGTGCACGAAATAGCGCACGGAGAAGTCGAGCGACGAGGCGCCGAAGCGCGCGAACCACACCGACGGCTCGGGCTGCTCGAGCACGAGAGGGTGCGCCCGCACCACCTCGAGCAGCAGCGTGCGCGCCCGCTCGATATCGGTGCCGTACTCGACGCCCACCTCGAACACGTAGCGCACGATCCGGTCGTTGTGCGTCCAGTTGATCACGTTGTTGCTGATGAAGAAGCGATTGGGGATGATGATCGTCTGGTTGTCCCAGTTCTGGACCTCCGTGGCCCGGATGCTGATCCGGTTCACCGTGCCCTCCGTCTCCCCCACCCGCACGATGTCGCCCACCGCGACCGGCCGTTCGAGCAGGATGATCAGCCCCGAGATGAAGTTGGCCACCACGTCCTGCAGGCCGAAACCGATGCCGACCGAGGCCGCCGCCACGATCCAGCCGAGCTTGTCGAAAGGAACCTGCAGGTAGCGCAGCGTGACGAGTCCTCCGACGAGGAAGACGGCGTAGCGTGCCATCGTGCGCACGGCGTAGCGCAGACCGGCGTCGTCGCGCAGCCGCGGCAGGATGAACAGCTCGAGGAAACCGTCGAGGTTGCGCAGCAGCACGCCGGTCACGATCGCCGCGATCAGCGCTCGCGCCAGATCGCCGTAGGTGATTCCGCTCTCTCCCTCCGCGACGCGGAAGACGGTCACCTCGTCGAGCGACTGCAGCAGCTGCGCATCGACGTTCCACACCGAGATCAGCCCCAGGGTCGCCACGACGAGCAGGATCGCGCGGATCGCTCCCACGATCTGGCGCCGCAACACCTCGCGCTGCTCGGCGAGCGCAGCGAGCTGTACGATCGGAGCGTGCACGTCCTCGCGCTCGCCCCGCGCTCGCTGCTCGGCGATCCGCGCCTGCGCCGCCCGCGACGCGATGCCGTGCGAGAGCGCCGCGGCGCTGCGATAGAGGATGGCCGTCGCGGCGATCACCGCGAGACTGGCGCCGGCTCGCACAGCGACCCACTGCGCGCCGAAGCGGTAGCCGAGCGCGTCGAGAACGACGAGCGCCACGGCCCCTGCCGAGCCGAGACCCCACAGCAGCCGCCAGTTCCGCCACAGAAGGCCCTGCGCATCGCCAAGGATCAGCGAGGCGAGGGGCGAGCCGCGCCGGAACGCCGCGATCGCCGTCAACGTCAGCGCCCCGTAGAAGGCGGTCCACGCAAGGCGGGCGAGCGCGGGGGCCCCGACGGCCTCGGAGTCGAGGACGATCCAGGCGACAGCGAGCCAGCCGCTCAGGGCGGCGAGCCGAAACAGGCGATCGAGTCGCATGGCGTCGCGTTCGTCGAGCCCGAACCCGCGCACCAGCACCCCGCGCCGGCGCAGCAGGGCACGCGACAGTCCCCGAACGAGCACAACCGCTGCCGCCGCGAGAAGACCGCGCCCCACCACGGCATATCCGCCGTGCGCGTCGGACAGCCGGTAGGCGATCACCCCGAGCGTGGCGAGATAGGCCGGCCACACACAGGCGCCGAGCGCGGCGCGTCCGAGCCCCTTCCAGGGCAACGAACGCGCCTCGGTCCCGTCCAGGACCGGAATCTCGCCCGACTGCAGCCGCGTCTCGCCATCACGATAGCGCAGTCGCGAGCGCAGAACCGCGAGCCCCGCGGGCACGAACAGCAACAGAACGAAGGCCACGGCACCGAGCCAGACCTTCTCGATCGGCCTGCGCGAGGCGATCGACGTCGCGACGCTCTCGGGCACATTCCAGACAAAGCCCATGATCCGCTCGAACTCGTCGAACGCGGTTCGGACCAGGCCCGGATCGATCGGCTCCGCGTCCCGTATCCAGAACACACGCCGAAGCACGAAGGCGAACGTCGCGTCCAGCACGCGGATGCGTTCGGCGCGCGCCGTCTCCCAGGCGGTCGCCGCGTCGATTCCGCGATCGAGCAGCTCGAGCGTGCGCAGCAGAGCGGTGCGGATCCGCGTCTCGAGCTCGGCCACCCGTGACCGGAGCTCGAACTGCGCCTCGGGGCCGAGATCGCGCAACACGGGCTCCAGACGCGTGCGCAGCTCCTCGTCGAGCGCCGCGAGCCGGTGCTCCACCTCCGTCTTGCGCAGATACAGCCGCGCGAGCTGTTCCCGCCTGCTCTGGCGCGGCAGCAGGCGCGGACGCGTCGCCTTGAGCTCTTCGAACACGAGCTTGAGCCGCTGCGCGGCTGCCTGGGTGCCGCCGAGGCGGCGCACGAACAGCTCGAGCTGTCCGCGCTCGCGCTGATCCCGTTCGAGCTGGCTCTGCTCCTCGTTTGCCTGCCGTTGCAGCTCGACGACCTCGCGTTCGAGCTCCACGTTGTGCAGCTCGATCTGGGCCAGCTGGGCCTCGAGATCGGCAATCAGCCGCTGCGCCGGCTCGCGCCGTCGAGCGGCCTCCGCCTCCTGCAGCCTGCGCTGCGCCTCGGCCTCCGCCTCCCGGCGCTTGCGCTCGAGAGCCTGGGCGTACGCGCTCTGCAGCGCCTCGAGGTGCTGTTCGAGTCGCCGCAGCCGCGCCTGCGCCAGGTCGGCGCGCAGCCGTGCCAGCTTGGCGAGCTCGGCGTTCGCCGCCAGCTCCGCCTCGAGCGCGGCGCGCCTTTCCCGCTCGACGCGCTGGCGCAGCTCCTGGTTGCGCTTGCGCACGCGGAGCACGAGCTGACTGCCCGGATCGGTCGCGCGCCCGAGCTCCTCCTCGCGGCGGGCCGCGAGCGCCTTCGCCTCGTCCTCGCTCTGCCGGCTCGTTCGCATCGCGTCCGGGATCTCCCTGGCGCGCGACTCGAGCGACTGCACGCTCTGCTGCGCTTCCTCCCACGCCTTGCGCTGCTGCTGCAGCTGTTCGCGCACCGCAGCGAGAGTGGCCTCGGTGACGTCCGCCGGCAGCGGTTCCGGCGGTGCGGCGCGCAGGGTCTCGAGGAGCTTGCGCTGCGCCTCGAGCTGTCCCGGCGCCTGCTCGCGCTGCTGGCGCCACTGGCTCTGCGCCCGCAGCACCTCGAGCAGCTCGCGCAGCAGCGCGATCCGGTTCTCTAGCGGCTGGCGCAGCGACGCCGCGGTCGGATCCGTCTCCGCCCCCCCGAGCCGCGTCAGGGCTGCCTGCGCCTCCTCGATCGCGGCCTCGATCGCCTTCGGATCGAGCTGCTCGGCCTCCCAGGGGCGCGAGAGCGAGAGCAGCGGCGCCGGACCGGCGCTGTCGGGCGCAGCGAGGGGCGCCGCGGGCTGCTGGGCGAGCGCGGGGCCGGCGAGGAGGCCCACTGCCGCGAGAGCGAGCACGACCACCGCCACCCGCCTCCGGTCCCCCCACCGGCGCCGGTTCGGGGGTGTCCTTCTGCAGCGGGTGTCACGCAAGGTCTGCACGCCGTTCCTTCCTCCGGGCCGGCCCGGCATCATGCGGGGGACTGCGACGGGCCGCAAGCACGAGCCGGGCGACCTCCCGCCCCTTGCAGTCAGCCGGCGCGCGCTCCATGATGCGGTCTCGTCGCGGGTGCGCAACGACGGAGAGCGCGCGTGAAGCCGTCTATGGAACCGCAGGCGCGGGCCCGCGAAGCGGGCTGCGTCCTGCTCGTGGGCGACCGACAGGGCGCGCTCCGCGCGGCCGAGCGGCTCGGCTGGCCCGTGCTCCTGCTCACCGAGACGGCTCCGAAGCCGTCGCGGCGCCGGCGCCTGCTCGACTGGCGGGTGGTCGACCTCGCGGGGCCGGTGCAGGAGACGGCGCGCGCAGGCATCGAGCTTGCGAGCGGGCGCGAGGTCCGCGCGGTGGTGGCGGTCGTCGAGCGCGCCACCCTGCCGGCCGCACTCGTGCGCAGCCGGCTCGGTCTGCCGGGACTCGATCCCGAGACTGCACGCCGCTGTCGGGACAAGGTGGCGATGAAGGAGGCTGCCGCGGCCGCGGGCATCGCGTGCGCGGTGCCCGAGGTGATCGTGCAGCAGACGACCGCTGCGGGCCTGCTCGAGCGCCACGGCACGCCGGTGGTGATCAAGCGACGGGACGCCGCCGGCGGGCTCGGAACTGTCTTCGCCCGCGACGCCGCCGCGGTCGCTGCGCACCTCGAGCCGGGGCTGATCGCCGAGCGCTTCGTCGACGGCGTCGAGATGAGCGTGGAGACGCTGCGGTTTCGGGGACAGACGCTTCTGACCAACCTCACGCGCTACCTCGTGCCGGGCTGGGCGAGCGTGCTGCCCGAGCGCCTGCCACCCGCGCTCGAGGCCGCGGTCCTCGCCTGCAACCAGCGCGTGCTCGACGCGCTCGGGGTCGAGCACGCCATGACCCACCTCGAGCTGTTTCTCACCCCCGGCGGCATCGTCTTCGGCGAGGTCGCCGCGCGCCCGCCCGGGGGCTATCTGATGGAGCTGCTCGAGACGGCCTACGGGTTCTGTCCGTGGGAGGCGCTGCTGCGCATCGAGGCGGGCGAACGGCCCGAGCTGCCGCAGAGCGCCTCACGGCACGCCGGCGCCTGGATTCTCCACCCCGGCCGGCCGGGTCAGCTGCTCGCGGTCGAGGGGCTCGAGCAGGCCCGCGCGGTCCCCGGCGTGCTCGACGTGCAATGCCGGGCCCGGCCCGGCGATCCCGTGCCGGCGCGCGACAGCACCGCACGCAGTCTCGGGCGCATCCTGTGCGCCGCCGCCGACCCGGACGCGTGTGCCCGCGCGCTCGAGCGCGCGCGCGCCGCGATTCGCTTTCGCATGGAGCCCGACGCTGCGGACGCGGGCGCGCCGCAGAACTGAACGGCGGATCTCGGCTCGTCAGCCCTCGGCGAGGGAGGCCGCGGCGGCGTCTGCGGGCGTCGGGGCTGCGCGCCGCTGCGCCCGATGGGCGAGGGCGAGCAGCAGCGCGACGATCGCGAGCTCGACCGCCGCCGCCGCCGGCTGCGCGCGCAGATCGGGCACGACCGCGCGCAGCGTGCCCGAGACCTCGCGCATGCCCGGAAGAGCGCGCACGGCGGCGTGCAGCGCGCCCGGTTCCCACAGCCCCGTGGGTCTCGCGAGCACCCAGTCGAGGTCGGGCAGCAGCGCCGCTGCGAGGACCACAGCGCTCGCGCGCCAGCGCCACGCGACGAGGGCCGCGCCGAGCCACGCCGCCGCGTGGAACGCGATCCAGAACGGATCGTGCAGCAGCGGCCGCGGTGGGTGGTAGGTGGCGAGCGCGAGATCGTCGAGCGGGACGTGGGACAGGGCGGCGAGCGCCGTCGCGACAGCCAGGCGCGCTCGCGACTCGTGCGGCCGCAACCAGGCCGCGATCGCGGCGCCCGCCGCCAGGTGCGTCACCGCCTGCACGCTGCGGACCCTCCCGCCCGGTCCGGGGTGTGCGCGCCGCGTGGCGTCAGCCCCCGGCGCTCTCCTCTTCTTCCCGCTCGCTCGCCGCCGGACGCGGCTTGCGTCCGAGACGCGCCTCGACCTCGAGCACGTGCCGCGTGGTCGCGAGCACCGCGTCCGGGTTGAGGCTGATCGAGTCGATGCCCTGCTCGACGAGGAACGCCGCGATCTCGGGGTAGTCGCTCGGCGCC
>RFJN01000413.1 GCA_003694875.1 Planctomycetota bacterium
ACCGCCTGCTCGTCCGCGGCCCGCGCCTGCTCGAGCCTCCGTGCGTCGAGGCGGCACACCCGCCGCGCCTCGCAGTGCCGACACCCCATGCGCTCGGGATCGAGCGCCCCCGGGTGCAGCCTGCCGGCGCGCAGCGCCGCCACGAGGTGGGCGAGCGCCCGGGGCACCGCGTGCACGAGCGCGTCGAGCGAGCACAGCCCCCGCCGATCGACGCGCTGCGCGCCGAGCCGCGGCCCGTCGGCGCGCTCGGGATCGAGCACGGCGACGAGCGGTTCGGGTTCCCACGGACGTCCGAGGTGGTACCACGCCGCCGCGAGCGGCCCGCCACGACCGCGCCCGCCGAGCAGCCGTTCGGCGGCGAGCAGATACAGCGGCAGCTGCGCGTCGAGCCCCTCGAGCAGGTCGCTGCGCCGCGGGCGCGCGCGGCCGGTCTTGTAGTCGTAGACCACGAACGCCCCGTCGCGCGGCCGCCGGTCGATCCGGTCGATCACCCCGCGCACCCGCAGGCGCGCGTCCCCGTCGGGCAGCGGGAGCTCGAAGCCGAAGGGTTGCTCGCGCGCCGCCACCTCGAAACCGCTGCCGCGGTGCGCCTCGGCGTGCAGGAACGCCGCGAGCGGCCCGCGCTCGGGCTCCCCACCGAGCCCGCGGCCCACGCGCGCGAGCTCGGCACGCAGAAACGGATCGTCGGACGCCTCGAGACGCGCGCACTCCTCCGCGAGGATCGCACGCAACACCGGCCGCACCCGCTCGAGCCACACGCCCGCCGCCTCGCCGGGCTGCGGCGGGCGCTCGACGCCGTAGAAGCGCTCGAGCACCCGGTGCACGAGTTCCCCCACCGTGCGCGCGATCCGGTCCTCCTCCGGATCCACCGCGGGCGCGAGCCCGAGGTGGTCGGCGACGAACGCCCGGAAGGGGCAGCGCAGGTGGCGGCCGATCACCGACGGGGAGAGGATCCGCTCGGCGAGCGCTCGCGCGAGCCGCTCGCGGCTCACCGCGCCGAGCTGCCCCTCGTACGGCCCGAGCGCGGGACCGAAATGCCCCGCGCGCCACAGCGCGGCCTCGAGCGCGCCGGCGAGCCGCTGCGGAGGGGGACCGCCGGCGGCGCGCAGCGCACCGAAGGTCTCGGGCGAGAGGGCGGCTGGCGTGCGGCCGATCGCGACGAGCCGCTGCCAGACCGTGGGCGGCCCCGGGGGCTCGATCCCCCGCCCTTCGGGCCCCGCGCGCACGACGGGGATGCGGCCGGCGGGCAGGTGCTCGAGCAGCTGCGCGATCTCCGGGGCCGCCTCGAAGGGCACCCCGTCGGCAGGCTCGAGGTCCGGCGACGCGACGAAGCCGAGCAGCACCGGGCCCGCCGCGGCCCCGAGCAGTTCGGCGAGCTGGGTAGCTGCCTCGCGCTCGAGGGCGGCGGCGTCGGGGACACCGAGCCGCTGTTGCGCACTCGGCGCGAGCAGCCCGCCCGGTGGTGGCTCGGCGCCGAGTGCGCCCGGGCCGAGCCCGAGCAGCGCGAGCGCGCCGAAGGCAAGCCCCCGCGCCTCGCGCAGCCCGAGCACGCGCACCCGCCGCGCGCTGTCCGCCCCGCCGTGTGCGAGCACGCGGTAGCGGCTCGCTGCGAGCGCGCCGCGCAGCGCCGCAACCCACGCGGCGAAGTCGGCGGGCAAGCGGCCGGTCGCTGCGAACGCGCGTTCGAGCTGCGCCACGACCTCGCCCACCGCGTCGAGGGCACTGCCGTCGCGGGCGAGTTCGTAAGGGTCGGTGCCGGCACGCGCCTCGCGGGCGAGCCCGAAGGCGTCGCACAGCGACGAGAGCGCGCGCAGCGCGGTGGCCGGATCGCGCTCGGCCTCGAGGCGCGCGGCGAAGCGTTCGAGCCGCTCGAGGGCGGCGAGAAGCGGGGCTTGCAGCGCCTCGAGCTGCCTCGCACGGCGCGCGAGCCGCTGCACACGGACCTCGTCACCACCGCGTCGCGCCCGCTCGATCGCGCTGCGCAGCCGCATCGCGTACGCCTCGAGGCGCGCACGCCAGCCGCTCGCCCCCTCGCCGCGCGCGATCCCGGCCTCGCGCGCGAGCCGGTCGACGAGCGCGGCGTCGAGCCCTCCCGTCCACGCGAGATAGGGAGAGGCGAGCGCGTCCACGACCGCGGTGCGCGCAAGCCCCGACTCGATCGCGCCGAGCAGCGCGAGCAGCGCCCGGACCGGGGGCGCCTGCACGAGCGGGAGCGAGGCCTCGAGGGCGAAGGGGATCTCGTGCCGCTCGAGCGTCTCGACGCAGACCTCGACCCAGCGCGGATCGTCGGGGATCGCGATCGCGCACGTCCCGGCCGTGCGATCGGCCGAGACCGCGCGCGCCCAGCGGGCCGCAGCCGCCACGAGCCGCGCCTCGCTCGCCGCCCGCACCACGAGCACCGGCGGCGGTGCCGCCGAGCCGGAGGGGCGTCGCGCAGCGAGCGCCTGCACCGCCTCGGCGAGCGGCGGCCGGTGCTCGGCGCGCCGCGACGACGGCTCGATCTCGTGCACCTGCGCCCCGGCGACTTGCAGCGCCGCGGCGAGCCGCTGCATGGCGGGATCGAGCGCGGGCAGCCGATCGAGGACCACGAGCTGCGGAGCGGTGAGGCGGCCCGCCTCGAGCGCCTCGGCGACGGCGTGGAACGCCTGCGCGGCGTCCGCGAGCCGCGCGCGCCCGAGAAGCCGCCGGTAGGCGGCGAGCAGATCGGCCAGCGCGCGCTCGACGGG
>RFJN01000414.1 GCA_003694875.1 Planctomycetota bacterium
GCACCGAATGCCACGGCTGGCGGTGCAGTGGAGGCCCCCAACGCCCCGCGGCGACGGCGGGACGCCGTCGCTCCGACAACTATGCGGCGTCTCGCGTGTTGGTCATCCGCCCGCCGTACGCCACCTCCTTGTGTAGCTCCCTCGCACCACCCGCGACGCGAGCCCCCACTGCCACGCCCGACGCCCGCGCCACGACACCCCACACCGCTGCCTGCGCCCTTCTCCCCCGCAACCGAACCGAACCCCGTTCCCCCGTAGGGGCGGGGTTGATCCCCGCCCGCACCAGCCCCGCTGACTTCCCCCTTGCACCACCCGCGACGCGAGCGTTCTCCCCCGCCACGCAACCGCTCCGGGGCTTCTCTCACGCATACTCCCGCCACGGCTTGACGGGGGCGGCGGCGGGATCGGGCAGCGCGGCGAGCGCCTCGACGAACAGCGCCGCGGCCTGGATGTTGGTGAACAGGCTCGCGCCGAAGTCGACCGCCGTGCGCCGGATCAGGTAGTCGTTCGACAGCTCGTCGCGCTCGAAGCTCTTGGGGACGTTGATGACGAGGTCGACGCGTCCGCTGCGGATCAGGAACGTGGCGTTGTTCGGATCGTCCTCGGCGCACTCGAGCGGCCAGCCGACGCGTTCGGACGCAATGCCGTTCTCGGCGAGGAAGGCGTGGGTGCCGGCGGTCGCGTACAGCGGCAGCCCGAGCTCGGCGAGCGTGCGCGCAGCACCGAGGAACGAGACCTTCTGCTCGAGGGTGCCGGTGGAAAGCAGTACGCCGGTGCGGGGAAGGCTGTAGCCGACCGCCTCGAGCGCGCGCAGATACGCCTCGTGCACGTCGTCGCCGAGGCACGCCACCTCACCGGTGCTCGCCATCTCGACGCCGAGCAGCGGGTCGGCGCCCTTGAGGCGGGCGAAGCTGAACTGCGGCGCCTTCACGCCGACGTAATCGAGCTCGAAGCCCGAGCGTGCGGGCGGCGGCACCTCGGCGCCGAGCATGCCGCGCACCGCGGCGTCGATGAAGTTGTCGCGCAGCACCTTGGAGACGAAGGGGAAGCTGCGCGAGGCGCGCAGGTTGCACTCGATCACGCGCAGGTGGTTGGCGACGGCGAGAAACTGGATGTTGAACGGGCCGGTGATGCGCAGCGCGTGTGCGATCTTCTCGGCCGTGCGACGGATCCGGCGCACGGTCTCGAGGTAGACCCGTTGTGCGGGGAAGACCATGGTGGCGTCGCCGGAGTGCACGCCGGCGTTCTCGACGTGTTCGGTGATCGCCTCGCGCACGATCCGGCCGCCGAGCGCCACGCCGTCGAACTCGAGTTCCTTGGCGTTGGTGATGAACTTGGACACCACGGTGGGATAGTCGGGCGAGACGCGCGCGGCGGCGCCGAGGTAGTTGACGAGTTCCTCGTCGGAGTGGGCGACACTCATGGCGGCGCCGGACAGCACGTAGCTCGGCCGGATGAGCACGGGGTAGCCGGCCTCGCGCGCGAACGCGAGCGCCTGCTCGACCGAGCGCGCCTCCTGCCACTCCGGCTGGTCGATCCCGAGCGCGTCGAGCAGCGCGCTGAAGCGCTTGCGGTTCTCGGCCTGGTCGATGTCGGCCACGTCGGTGCCGAGGATTGGCACCCCGCGCGCTCCGAGCGGCACCGCGAGGTTGTTCGGTGTCTGGCCGCCGAAGCTGAGCATGACGCCGGCCGGCCGTTCCATGTCGCAGATGTCGAGGACGCGCTCGAGCGTGAGTTCCTCGAAGTAGAGCCGGTCGCAGGTGTCGTAGTCGGTGGAGACGGTCTCGGGGTTGCAGTTGACCATGACGGCGACGCGCCCCTGCGCCTGCAGGGTGCGGGCGGCGGTGACGCAGCACCAGTCGAACTCGACAGAGCTGCCGATGCGGTAGCAGCCGCCGCCGAGCACGATGTGGGGACGCTCGGTCTCGGCGGCGGGCTCGATGTCGTTCTCGGTGCCGAGGTAGGTGAGGTACAGGTAGTTGGTCTGTGCGGGCCACTCGGCGGCGAGCGTGTCGATCTGCTTCACGACGGGTCGCACCTCGAGCGCGAGCCGCCGGTCGCGCACCGCGAGTTCGGCCATGTGGCGGCTGCGCTCGCCGGGCCCGAGGTCGAGCAGTTCGGCGAGCTGCGCGTCGGAGAAGCCGAGTTCCTTGGCCTGCCGCATGGTGTCGGCGTCGACTGCCTCGAGCGGGCGTCCGCGCAGCGACTCGGCGAGCTGCACGATCTCGGCGAGGCGGTCGAGGAACCAGGGCGTGATGCGGGTGAGTTCGTGGATGCGCTCCACGGACATGCCCTGGCGCAGCGCCTCGGCGATGGCGAACAGGCGGTTCTCGGTCGGGTGGCGCAGTTCCTCCTCGAGGTCGCGCGGCGGCTCGACGCCGCCGAAGACGCCGAGCGCGCCGATATCGAGCATGCGGCACGCCTTCTGGATCGCCTCCTCGAAGCGGCGACCGATCGCCATGACCTCGCCGACGGACTTCATCTCGGAGCCGATCTCGCGCGCCACGCGCCGGAACTTCTTGAGGTCCCAGCGCGGCATCTTGACGACACAGTAGTCGAGCGCGGGTTCGAAGCAGCTGTAGGTGCGCCGGGTGATGGCGTTGGGCACCTCGGTGAGCGACTTGCCGAGCGCGAGCTTGGCCGCGACGTAGGCGAGCGGGTAGCCCGTGGCCTTGGAGGCGAGGGCGGAGGAGCGGCTGAGTCGCGCGTTGAGTTCGATGATGCGGTAGTCGTCGCTGTGCGGATGCAGTGCGAACTGGACATTGCACTCGCCGACCACGCCCACGTGCCGCACGAGCCGGATCGAGATCGCGCGCAGCTTGTGGTACTCGTGGTTGGTGAGGGTCTGCGAGGGGGCGACGACGATGGATTCGCCGGTATGGATCCCGAGCGAATCGAAGTTCTCCATGTTGCAGACCGCGATGCAGTTATCGAAGGCGTCGCGCACGATCTCGTACTCGACCTCCTTCCAGCCCTCGAGGTACTCCTCGACGAGGATCTGCGGAGCGGTGGCGAGCGCCCGGGTGACGGTCTCGACGAGCTGTTCGCGGTTGCGCGCGATGCCGGAGCCCTTGCCGCCGAGCGCGAAGGCGACGCGCAGCATGACGGGATAGCCGATCCGGTCGGCGGCCTCGATCGCGGCCTCGAGGCTCGAGACGGCCTCGGACTGCGGCGTCTTGAGTTCGATCGAGCGCAGCGTGTCGGCGAACGCCTGCCGGTCCTCGGTCATGCGGATGGCGTCGAGGGGCGTGCCGAGCACGCGCACGCCGTGGCGCTCGAGCACCCCGGCGTCGTCGAGCGCGATCCCGCAGTTGAGGGCGGTCTGGCCGCCGAACGACAGCAGCATGCCGTCGGGTCGCTCGCGTTCGATCACGCGCGTGACGTGCTCGACATCGACGGGGAGGAAGTAAACCTCGTCGGCGAGGAACTCCGAGGTCTGGATCGTGGCGATGTTGGGGTTGATGAGGACGGTGCGGATCCCCTCCTCCCGCAGGGCCTTGATGCCCTGCGAGCCCGAGTAGTCGAACTCGCCGGCCTCGCCGATCTTGAGGGCGCCGCTGCCGAGGATCAGCACCTTTTGGGGTCGGGTGGGGGTCACGGGGCTCTCGTCCTCACGGTCGGGCTGGGGTGGCGTCGGGTGGGTGGCCGCGCGCGGTTCAGCGCAGGCTCTCCACGAAGCGATCGAACAGGAAGGCGGTGTCGTCGGGTCCCGGGGCGGCCTCGGGGTGGAACTGCACGCTCCGGAAGGGCTTCCACGCGTGGCGCAGCCCCTCGTTGGTGCCGTCGTTGGCGTTGATGAACCACTGTTCCCAGCCGTCGGGCAGCCGGTGCCCGTCGACGGCGTAGCCGTGGTTCTGGCTGGTGATGTAGCACCGCCGGGTGCCGACCTCGAGACACGGCTGGTTCTGTCCGCGGTGGCCGTAGGGCAGCTTGTACGTCTCGCAGCCGGCGGCGAGGGCGAGCAGCTGGTGGCCGAGGCAGATCCCGAACACGGGGCGATCGCCCTCGAGAGCGGTGCGCAGGTGCCGGATCGTGGCGCGCGCCTGCTTGGGGTCGCCGGGGCCGTTGGAGACGAGGATCGCGTCGGCGTCCTCGCGGTTGAAGTCGTGGTCCCACGGCACGCGCAGCACGCTCACCCCGCGGCGCAGCAGACACCGCACGATGTTGGCCTTGGCGCCGCAGTCGACGAGGATCACGCGGCGGCGGGCGTTGCCGTAGAGCACGGGCTCTTCGATCGAGACCTCGGCGACGAGGTTGCGCTGGAAGACGTTCTCGAACGGCGCCTCGTCGAGTTCGCGCACGCCGGGATCCGCCTCCACGAGGATCTTGCCGGGCATGGTGCCGCGATCGCGCAGCCGGCGGGTGAGGGCGCGGGTGTCGATGCCCTCGATGCCGACCACGCCGTGTTCGGCCATCCACGCCTCGAGCGAGCCTGCAGCGCTCCAGTGGCTGTAGCCTCGCGAGAGGGTGGAGACGACGAGGCCGCTCACGTGAATCCGGCCGGCCTCGAAGGATTCGGGCGGCAGGCCGTCCGGTCCCGGGGCATGCGCCGGCACGCCGTAGTTGCCGATCAGGGGGTAGGTGCACACGAGGATCTGGCCCTGGAAGGACGGATCGGTCATCGCTTCCGGATAGCCGACCATGCCGGTGGCGAAGACGACCTCGCCCGCAGCCGAGCGGGTGGCGCCGAAGGCGCGTCCACGCAGTTCGGTTCCGTCCTCGAGCAGCAGGCGGGCGGCGCAGCGGCCCTCGTGGTGGCGGGGCTGCGCCTTGTGCGAGGGCGGCGAGACGGCGGCGTCGGCCATGGCTTGCGGGTTCCTCCGGCGGCGATGGGGACCGACGATTCTACCCGCCCGATCAAGGGTGTCGAACGCGTGGCCGGCCGGGAGCCGCCGCGCTACAATCCGGCGGTGTCCTCGCTTGCGGAGCGTCCATGACCGTGCCGCCCCGGATCTCGTTCATCATCCCGGTGCGCAACGACCCGGAGCGACTCGAGCGCTGTCTCGCGAGCGTCGCCTCGAGTGCGGCCACCGCGGAGCTTCCGGCCGAGGTGATCGTGGTGGACAACGGCTCGACCGACGCCACGCCGCAGGTGGCGCGGGAGGCGGGCGCGCGGGTGCTGTCGGCGCCGGGGGTGACCGTGGCGCGGCTGCGCAACCGCGGGGCGGAAGGGGCACGTGGCGCGATCCTGGCGTTCGTGGACGCCGACCACACGATCGGCCGCGGCTGGGCGGCGGCCGCCGCCGAGTTGCTGGAGCGGCCGGGGGTGTCGGCGGCGGGGGCGCCGTACCGTCCGCCTGCGGACGGCACGTGGGTGCAGCGGACCTACGACCTCTTGCGGGCGCACCCCGACGGCACGGTCGAGACGCAGTGGCTGGGCTCGGGCAACCTGGCGGTGCGCCGCGAGGCGTTCGAGGAGGCGGGCGGATTCGACGAGTCACTCGCGACGTGCGCAGACCTCGATCTGTGCCGGCGGTTGCGGGAGGCCGGCCACACGATCGTGGCGGACGAGCGGCTCGAGAGCGTGCACCACGGCGATCCGGCGACGCTCGGCGAGCTGTTCCGGGCGGAGCTGTGGCGGGGCCGCGACGCGCTGCGCTTCGGGTTGCGGGTGGGCTGGAGCCTGCGGAACGTGGTGGGCACGAGCCTGCCGGTGGTGACGCTGCTGTCGGTGCTCGCGCTCGTGCTCTCGGCCGCGCTGCCGTACGGGCGGCTCGTTGCGGCGCTCGGCGCGGCGGGTCTTCTCGGCGTGATCGGGCTGCGCATGGTGCGCATGCTGCGCAACGCCCGTCGGCGGGATCTCCACACGATCGCGGCCACGCTCGTGGTCGCCACGGTCTACGAGATCGCCCGCGCCTTCGCCCTGCTCGCCCGCCCCCGGCGC
>RFJN01000415.1 GCA_003694875.1 Planctomycetota bacterium
GCCGCGGCTCCGAGCGTCGCCGCGATCCGGCCCCCCTCGCGCTCGAGCCCGAGCAGATCGTCCGGCCGTTCGAGCACCCCCTCGGCGCGCAGCCAGCCCACCGCGAGTTCCTCGTCGCAGCCCGGTGTGCGCATGAGCACCGCGAGCGTCTCCCCGTCGACCCGCAGCTCGAGCGGCGCCTCGAGCGCCACGAGGTCCTCGGCGCACACCGGTTCGGGGTGCGCGCTCTCGAGCCGCGTCACCGGCTGGCTGCGGCTGAGTTCGAGCACCGTGCGGTGCGGGGGCCGATCGGGCGGGGGGGAGGTCGGAGACATGGGCGGTGCGGGCAACCTTCGGCAACGGGACCGGGCGCAGTGTCGCATCTCGTCGCGTTCGCGTCACGCACGCGCTCGTGTCGGGCTCATCGACTTGGGCATGGACTGTGCGAGAGACGCCGCCGGAAAGGAGGGAGACCGACATGGCACAACAGGACACGCTGGTGTTGAAGTGCACGAACTGCGGGGCGAGCAACCGCGTGCCGGTGGCGCGGGTCGCCGACCGGCCGGTGTGCGGCAAGTGCAAGAGCCCGCTGCCGCCGGTGGCGGAGCCGGTCGCGCTCGACGACACGAGCTTCGATCGGGTGCTGCAGCACGCCGAGCTGCCGGTGCTCGTCGACTTCTGGGCGACGTGGTGCGGTCCGTGTCGCGCCTTTGCGCCCACGCTCGCCGAGTACGCCCGTCAGCGCGCGGGACAGGTGCTCGTCGCCAAGGTCGATGTCGACCGTGCGCCGCAGACCGCCGCACGCTTCCGGATCCAGGCGGTGCCGACGATCGCGGTGTTCCGCGGCGGTCGCGAGGTGGCGCGCCAGGCGGGGGCGGTGGGGCCGGCCGAACTCGACCGCCTCGTGAACGCGGCCCGCGCCGCCTGAGGCGGCACCGGGCTGCCAGATCGGCAGGGGGCAGTGGTCGTCTGGGCCTGGTGCGCCACGGCGTTGTGGCGAGCTCGGTGCCATGGTCGCTTGGGCGTGGCTGGTGCCGGCCCCGCCGCACCAGCCACGAGCATGCCCCGCCATGGCGCCGACGCGCTCGGGTTGCGTGGATCCCGCCGCCCCGGACGGAACCGGGTCAGCCCGGCCGCGCAGGACGCAGCGCGCTGTGCTCACCGGCCGATCGCCGCGAGAAGCTGCGCGACCGCGTCCTCGGGGGAGTTCGCCCGGCGCACCGTCTCGTCGGGGCGCCAGGAGTCGAGCGAGACGACCGGCTTGCCGAGCTTGCGGCACAGCGCGATCTCGCTGAGCGTGCCCCAGCCGCCCGCGATCGCGATCGCGCCGCGCGCCGCCTGCGCGATCACCGCGTTGCGCGCCTCGCCGAGACCGGTCGCGATCGGGACGTGCACGTAGGGGTTGGCCGCCTGCGGATCGCGGCCCGGCAGGATGCCCACGGTGAGACCGCCGGCCTCGTGCGCCCCGCGGCAGCTCGCCTCCATGACGCCGCCGAGCCCGCCGCACACGAGCACACACCCCGCCTCCGCGAGCGCGCGCCCGACCGCCTCGGCCCGCGCACCGACCTCCTGCCCGCAGCGGCCCGCCCCGATCACCGCCACCACGAGCGGTCCACCGCTCACGGCTGCGCCTCCTCGCGCGGCATGGGCGGCCGCCGCAGGTGCCAGGCGCGCGGGGCGGCGAAGGCGCGGATCCCCTCGTCGCCGAGCGTGGCGCCGATCCCGGAGTGGCGGCGGCCCGACCACGGCAGGCACGCGCTCACCCGGTCGCAGCAGTTCCAGTACGCCGTGCCGGTCTCGATCTGCGAGAGGATCCGCTGCGCCCGCTCCCGGTCGGCGCCGAACACCGCCGCGGTCAGCCCGTAGTGCGTATCGCGCATGCGCTCGAGAGCCTCCTCGTCGTTCGCCACCGGCTCGAGCCCGATCACCGGCCCGAAGCTCTCCTCGGTCATGACCTGCATGCCGTGGTGGCAGTCGAGCAGCACCGTCGGCGCGAAGTAGGCGCCGGGGCCCGGCAGCCGCGCGCCGCCGCAGCCGAGCCGCGCCCCCTGCTCGAGCGCGTCGCGCACCTGCGCCTCGAGCACCTCGAGCTGCGCGGGCCGGCACAGCGGGCCCACGTCGGTCGCCTCGTCGAGAGGATCGCCCACCCGCAGCCGCTCGACCTCGGCGACGAGCGCCTCGGAAAAGCGCGGGTAGATCGCCTCGTGCACGTAGATCCGCTCCACCGCGCAGCAGCTCTGCCCGGCGTTGTACATGGCGCCCTCGGCTGCTGCGCGCGCCGCCCACCCGATCGAGACGTCCTCGGTCACGTACAGCGGATCCTTGCCGCCGAGCTCGAGCTGCACGCGCATGAGGTGGGCTGCGGCGCGCTCGTTGACCCGCCGCCCCGTGCGGTACGAGCCGGTGAAGTAGACCGCGCGCACCGGCGGTGCGAGCAGCGCCTCACCCGCGGCGCCGCCGCCCGGCACGAACGCGAAGACGTCCTCGGCGATCCCCGCCTGCCGCATGCCGCGTGCGATCTCGCGGCCGGTCAGGGTCGCGAACTCGCTCGGCTTGTAGAGCACCGCGTTGCCCGCGAGCAGCGCGGGCACGAACACGTTCACCCCCACGAACCACGGGTAGTTCCACGCCGAGATGTTGGCCACCACCCCGAGCGGCTCCCAGCGCAGCCGCTGCTCGGTCCCGCTCGCCTCGTCGGTCTCGAGCACCTGCTCGGCGAGCACCGCGGGGCTGCGCTCGAGAAACCAGCGAAAGCGCGGAGCGAGGCCGGCGAGTTCGGCGCGCGCCTGGCGGATCGGCTTGCCGGTCTCGCGCGAGAGCAGCTGCGCGAGCGGCTCGCGCTGCGCCTCGACGTGGGCGGCGAAGCGCTCGATCGCGGCCGCGCGCTCGGGCAGCGGTGTCGCCGCCCAGCCGCGCTGCGCCGCCTCGGCGCGCGCGGCCCTGCGGGCGATCTCGTCCGGGCCCGGTGTCTCGATCGTCTCGATCGCCTCGCCCGTGGCGGGGTTGCGGACCGTGAGCGTCATGGACGGCTCTCCCTCTCGTCGCGCCGGCGGCGGCACGCGTCGACGAACGCGTCGAGCAGCGGCTCGCGCGCGAGCAGGTGCGTGTCGCCCGGCTCCTGGAACTCGGGGTGCCACTGCACCGCGTGCGCCCAGGCGCGCGGGTGCGCGGGCGAGCGCACGAGCCGCACGCTCTCGATCACCCCGTCCTCGGGGCAGCGCGCCTCCACCGCAAGCCCCGCCCCCAGATCGCGGATCCCCTGGTGGTGCACGCTGTTGACGCGCCCGCGCGTCGTGCCGTACAGCGCGTGCAGCCCGCTGCCGGCCACGATCTCGACCTCATGCTCGAGCCGGTGGTAGGGACCGGGGTCGCGGTGCACGCGCGCACCCGGTCGATCGGTCGCGATGTCCTGGTACAGCGTGCCACCGAGCGCGACGTTGAGCAGCTGCAGCCCGCGACAGACGCCGAACACCGGCGTGGCGGTCTCGAGCGCGCGTCGCACGAGCGCAAGTTCGTACGCGTCGCGCTCCGGATCGCCCGCCCACGCCGGATCGCGCGGCCGCTCGCCGTAGCTCTCGGGGGCGAGGTCGGTGCCGCCGGTGAGCACGAGCCCGTCCAGATCGTCGATCCACGCCGCGATCCGCTCGGGCCGGTGCAGCGCCGGGCGCTCGAACGGGACCAGGTACACCCGTTGTCCGCTCGACAGCAGCCAGTCCACCATGGACTGCTCGACGTAGACGAGCGGACGGTTCTTGAAGAGGTTGCGCTCGGGATCGGGCGGCAGCACGCTGCAGCTCAGCCCGAGCCGCAAGGGCGGGCCGTCACCGCTCACAGCGCCGCCTCCAGCAGCGCGCGCAGCTCGTCGCGGCTCGCCGGACGCGGGTTGGTGGCGAGACACCCGTCGCAGGCCGCGAGGTCGGCCACGCGGTCGAGCGACGACGCGTCGACGCCGAGTGCGCGCAGCCCGCGCGGGATCTCGAGCCGCCGCTGCAGCCGCTCGACCCAGCGCACCAACGCCTCGGGCCCCGGATCGTCGAGCCCGAGCGCGCGCGCGGCGCGTGTGAGCGGCGCCTCGATGGCGGTGAGGTTGAAGCGCAGCGCGTGCGGCAGCAGCACCCCGTTGAGCAGACCGTGGTGCAGCTCGTGCACCGCGCCGAGCGCGTGCGCGCAGGCGTGCGTGACCCCGAGCCCCTTCTGGAACGCGATCGCCCCCATCATGGAGGCGGCGAGCATGTCGCGCCGCGCCTCGAGGTCGCCGGGCGTCTCGAACGAGCGCACGAGCGCGCGTTCGCACAGCACCAGTCCCTCGAGCGCGATCCCGTCGCACAGCGGGTGGTAGCCGGTGGCGCACAGCGCCTCGACGAGGTGGCAGACCGCGTCCATGCCGGTCGCGGCCGTGAGCGCGGGCGGCAGGCCCACGAGCAGCTCGGGGTCGGCGAGCACGAGCTGCGGCAGCATGGGCGGCTGGAAGACCACGCGCTTGCGGCCGGTCTCGTCCTCGGCGATCACCGAGGAGCGGCCTACCTCCGAGCCGGTGCCGGCGGTGGTGGGCAGCGCGATCACCGGCGGCAGCGGGGCCACGGGCGCTCGCGGCTCGGGCGCGTCCTCGGCGTACTCGAGGATCGCGCCGGGGTTGGTGGCGAGCAGCGCGATCGCCTTGCCGACGTCGGTGGGCGCGCCCCCTCCCACGCACACCACCGCGTCGGCCTCGTGCGCGCGGTAGCGCTCGAGCCCGGCCGCCACGTCGCGTGCGCGCGGGTTGGGCGCCATGTCGGCGAAGACCGCGGGCTCGCAGCCGCCGGCGCGCAGCGTCTCGAGCAGCGGTTCGAACCACGGCAGCGCGGCGACGCCGCGGTCGGTGACCACGAGCGGTCGGCGCGCACCGCGTTCGGCGAGCGCCCGGGGCAGCTCGCCGCGCACCCCGGGCCCGAGCCGGATCGCGGTGGGGAAGGCGAAGCTGGCGGGAGGCAGCGGCATGGGATCTCCTCGCTTCAGACGAGTTCGAAGTAGCGGCGTCGCTCCCAGTCGGTGACCGCCTGCCGGAACTGGCGCCACTCCCAGTCGCGCGAGGCGACGAAGTGCTCGACGAACGCCTCGCCGAACAGCTCCCGCGCCGCCTCCGAGCCGCGCAGCCTGTCGGTTGCCTCGGCGAGCGTGCGCGGCAGCGCCGGAGCGTCCTTCGCGGCGTAGGCGTTGCCCTCGATCGCCCGGGCGTCGAGGGTGAGCTTGCGCTCGACCCCCCACAGCCCGCTGCCGACCGCGGCCGCGAGCGCGAGGTAGGGGTTGGCGTCGGCGCCCGGCACCCGCGTCTCGAGTCGCGTCGCGGCCGGGTGCATGGAGAGCACCCGGAAGGCGGCGGTGCGGTTGTCGGTGCCCCAGGTGACGGTGGTCGGCGCCCACAGCCCCTCCACGAGCCGCTTGTAGCTGTTGACCGTCGGTGCGTAGAGCGCGAGCAGCTCGGGCAGCAGGCTGAGCTGGCCGGCGAGGTAGCTCTCGAACAGCGGCGTCATGGCGGCCGGGTGCGACGGGTCGTGCAGCAGATTGCGCTCGCCACCGGCGTCCCACAGACTCTGGTGGATGTGCCCGCTCGAGCCGGGCAGCTTCTCGTGCCACTTCGCCATGAAGCTCGCGAGCACGCCGTGCTCGTAGGCGATCTCCTTCACCCCCGTCTTGAACAGCACCGCGCGGTCGGCGGCCTCGAGTCCCTCGCTCACCCCGATCGCCGCCTCGTACACCCCGGGGCCGGTCTCGGTGTGCAGCCCCTCGAGCGGCACGCCGAAGGCGGCGAGCTGGTCCATGATCGCGTTGAAGTAGGGCCGCTGCAGGCTCGCGCGCAGGATCGAGTAGCCGAACATGCCGGGGGTGAGCGGCTGCGGCAGCGCGCCCGCCTTGTCGGCGAGCGAGCGCGGGCTCTCCTCGAAGTTGAACCACTCGTACTCGAAGCCCGCCATGACGCGGTAGCCGAGCGCCTCCGCGCGCGCGAGCACGCGCTTGAGCGTCTGGCGCGGGCAGACCGCGAGCGGCTGCTCGCGCTCGTCGACGAAGTCGGCGAGGAAGAAGGCGACGTCACCGTCCCACGGCACGCGCCGGAAGGTGCCGAGGTCGATGCGCGCGTGCGCGTCGGGGTAGCCCGAGTGCCAGCCGGTATACCGCACGTTGTCGTAGCACACGTCGCCGATGTCCCAGCCGAACACGACGTTGCAGAACCCGAAACCCTTCGCCGCCGCGGACAGGAACTTCTCCTTGTGCATGTACTTGCCGCGCAGCACTCCATCGAGATCGACGATCGCCACCTTCACCTTGCCGTGCGGGTCGGCCTGCACCTGCTCGAGCACGCCGCGGGCGTCGACGGGTCGTGACATGACACGCTCCTCGCTTCGGTCGGATCGGAAGAGCCACGATAGCGGGCCGCGGCGCGGCGGGCAATCGCAGCCCGGCGGAGGCGTGCCGGGCAGGGGACGGCGCGCAGCGGCGGCGTCAGGGGGCGGAGGGAGGCTGCGGGTCGAGCTTCGCGTAGGCGAGCCGGGCCCGCTCGAGCCGCGCGCCCTCGAGCTGCGCACCGCGCAGATCGGCGTCGCGCAGATCGGCCTCTCGCAGATCGGCCTCGCGCAGATCCGCCCCGCGCAGGATCGCCTCGGCGAGATCGGCCCCGCGCAGGTCGGCGCCGCGCAGATCGGCGCCGTCGAGGCGCGCGAGCCGCAGGTCGGCGCCGCGCAGGTCGGCCCGCTGCAGATCGGCGGTCATGAGTTCGGCGCTGCGCAGGTCGGCCTCGCGCAGATCGGCCGCAGCCAGCCGCGCCCGCGCGAGGCGCACGAACGGCAGCGACTGCCCGCGCAGACACACCCCCGCGAGGTCGACGGGCTTTGGCGCGGCCGCACGCACCCGGCGCACGAGTTCGGCGACCGGCAGCGGCTCGGGGCTGGCGTCGGAAGAAGGGGCGGAGCCGGTCATGGCGCAATTCCCGCGGGCGGCGGCGCGCGGTGTGCGCGGCGCATGGTCGCCTCAGGCGTGTGATTGTAGCGCCCCGGGCAAGCCGGTGCACTTGACTGGCGTGCTACCGTGTAGCGGCCCGCGGTGTCGGGCCTGCGACGAGGTGGTGCAGGAGGGCGGTGGCATGCGCGTGACGTGTCCGGAGTGCGGGACGGCGGGCAGGCTGCCCGAACCACCCTCGAGCCCGATCCGCTGCCCTCGCTGCCGCCACCGCTGGCTTCCTGAACCCGAGACCCGTCCCGAGCCCGCCGCGGCCGCTCGCGGTGGCGGGCGCGCCTCGC
>RFJN01000054.1 GCA_003694875.1 Planctomycetota bacterium
GAGAGGCCTTCTTTCGCCTCGCGAGCTCGCGACGCGCTCGCGCCCAGCACACCGGACGCGGCCCGGCCGCCTCGCCCCCCTCGCGCTTTTGCGCCCGCGTCCCCGCTTCGCTACGCTTGGCGCCATGCGCACCCAACGCCCGTGGTACGGCTTCCTCTACTACCTGCTCGGCGCCCAGGGCACGTTCTTCCTGTGGGTCGCCTCGATCCTCGGGATCTATCTCACGCGCAAGGAAGCGCTGCTGTATCTGCTCAACCGCGCGCCCGTGCCGGTCACCGTCGAGCAGCTCGCCGAGGGCGAGATCGGACTGCAACGCTGGGTGCGCGTGGCCGGCCTCGAGATCGATCTCGGACGGCTCGCCGACCGCCTCGCCCTCGACCCGTCCCCACAGCCCGCCGGTCGCAGCGGGACGGACACGGTGCTCGTCGACGCCGACAGCCCCGCCGCCATCGCGTGGCGCGCGCTGTTCGAACGCCTCGAGCGGCTCGCGGCGCAGCCTTCCGACGACCCCGAGCAGACCGCGCTGCGGCTGTGGGCGCTTCTCGAGCCGCTCGCCCGCACCCCCGAGCGCTTCCGCCCCCACGAAGCGCTCGTGGTCGTGCCCGGCACGCCGCGCCAGCCCGCGCCCGTGAGCGTCTCGGCACAACCGCGCACCGCCTCCGAGCACCTCGAGCACTGGCTCGAGCAGCTCTCGAACGCCCTTGCGACCGAGATGCACTCGGCCGGCTACGACCCTGCCCTCGCGGACCGGCTGCTGCGGCGCTTCGAGCGGCTGCGGACCGAGGTGAGCCGACTGCGCGGCGCGGTGCGGCTCGGCGCGCAGCACGCGGGGCTTCTGCACCGGCTTCCGGGCTCGCGGCTCGAGCACTACCGCACGCGCTACGGTGTCGAGGTGGCACCGTTCGCACTCGTGACCGGCCAGCGGCCGCACTACCTCGCCGCGGTGGTGTTCGGACTGCTGTCGGCGTGCCTGCTGTTTCTCGTGCTCGGTCTGTGGGCGCTGCGGCAGACCGATTCCGCAGACGGCGCCACCTCCTAGGTTGGCGGCGGGGCGCCGGCGCACGCGTCCCCCTCCCGCGAGACAAGAGAGCAAGTGCGCATGCGAATTGCTGGTTCTGACCCGCCGGACCACCCCGCTGGAACGCAACGCGAGGAGATAGCGCTTGCACCCCACTTCGAACACGACCGGCAGCGCCTGGCGCCGCAACGCCACGCCGCTCGTCGCCCTGTTGGCCGTCACCGCGTTCGTCGCCACCGGCTGCCCGGGACCGCGCGCGCCCGAATCGCCACAGCGGCTGCCCCCGCCCGCCACCGAACCGGCGCCCGCCAACGCAGCCGCGCCGGCCACGGGGATGTTGCCGCCCTCCGAGCCCCCGCGCGCCTCCCCTCCCACGACCGAGCCGCGACTCGTCCCCCTCGAGCGCGGCTTCGCCGAGACGCGGCTGCCGCACGACGACCTCGCGTGCGAGCCGACCGAGGTGGCACGCGTGATCGACGGCGACACGGTCCAGCTCGCCGACGGACGCAGGCTACGGCTGATCGGCATCAACACGCCCGAGCGCGGCGAGCCGCTGTACCGTGCGGCAACCGCGTTCACGAAGGCCTTCTGCGCCACCGGTCCGCTCGAGCTGTGCCACGACGTCGAGCGGACCGACCAGTACGGCCGCGCGCTCGGCTATCTCTACCGGGACGGGCACAACCTCAGCGCCGAACTGGTACGCCGCGGGCTCGCGTACTGCTACACCTTCGTGCCCAACGTGCGGTTCCGCGACGAGCTGCTCGCGCTGCAGCGCAAGGCGCGCGCGGAGCGTCTCGGTCTGTGGAGCCTGCCCGCGCCCGCGCCCGAGCCGTACTACGTGAGCTCGCGACGCCAGGTGCACTTCCACCGGCCGAGCTGCCCCTCGGCGCGCCGGATCTCGGCTTCCTCGCGCGTGGTGTTCCGCAGTCGCGAGGCCGCCTTCGACTCCGGGCGCAACCCCTGCCGGCGCTGCCGCCCCTGACGTCCGCGCTCCCTGTTGCCGGCCGGCACGAGCCCGGCCGGCAACGCGCGCCTGCGCCCCAGGGCCCGGCGGCGCCGTTTCGGCCGCCATGCGCAGCCCTTTCGCCCGACACGAAGCACCACAAAGACGGAGCCGGCCCCCTCGGGGACCGGCTCCGCGCCGTGGTGACGTTGTTGCGAGGTGAGCCTAGGCGCCGGAACTCTCGACGCCGGCGGCCGCGGCCGCCTCCGCCTCCTGCTCCTTCGCCTCGTCCTCCTCGACGCGCTCGCCCTGGAAGATCAGCTTGCCGTCGGCGACGGTGACGCGCACGAGGTTCTTGTCCTTGAAGACGCCGCGCAGCAGGTCCTCGGACATGGGATCCTCGATCAGGTGCTCGATCGCGCGCCGCAGCGGTCGCGCCCCGTACTCGGGGTTGTAGCCGTGGTCGAGGATGTAGCCCTTGGCCTCCTCGGTGACCTCGAGCTTGAGGCCCTTGGCGGCGAGCCGCTCCTTCACGTGCGCGAGCTCCATGTCGATGATCTTGTACAGGTTCTCGCGGCTGAGCTGGTGGAAGACGACGAACTCGTCGATCCGGTTGAGGAACTCGGGCCGGAACTCGCGCTCGAGCTCGCTCATGAGCCGCGCCTTCATGGTCTCGTAGTCGCCGTCACCACCGGCGCCGCCCCCGAACCCGAGCGTGGCCTGGTTCTTGATCACGGCGCTGCCGAGGTTCGAGGTCATGATGATGATCGTGTTGCGGAAGTCGACCTGCCGTCCGAAGGCGTCGGTGAGCTTGCCCTCCTCGAGCACCTGCAGCAGCATGTTGAACACGTCGTGGTGCGCCTTCTCGATCTCGTCGAACAGCACCACCGCGTACGGACGGCGCCGGATCTTCTCGGTGAGCTGGCCACCCTCCTCGAAGCCGACGTAGCCGGGCGGTGCGCCGACGAGCCGCGAGACGTTGTGCTTCTCCATGTACTCGGACATGTCGACGGTGATCAGCGCGTCCTCGTCGCCGAACATGAAGCGCGCGAGCGCCTTGGCGAGCAGCGTCTTGCCGACGCCGGTGGGCCCGATGAACATGAACGAGCCCATGGGACGGCGCGGATCCTTGAGTCCCGCGCGGCTGCGCCGGATCGCGCGGCTGACCGCGGCGACCGCGTCCTCCTGGTTGACGATCATCCTGTGCAGCTCGTCCTCGAGGTTGAGCAGGCGTTCGGCCTCGCCCTTCTCGAGGCGGGTGAGCGGGATGCCGGTCATCTTGGAGACGGTCTCGCAGATCATGTCGACGTCGACCGTCCCGCCCGACTCCTGGCTCTTCTCGCGCCACTCGCGGCGGATCCGCTCCTTCTTGCGCTTGAGCTTGTCGGCCTGATCCCGCAGCGCGGCGGCGCGCTCGAAGTCCTGCGCGGCGACCGCCTCCTCCTTGTCCTTCTCGAGCTGCTTGATCTGCACCTCGAGTTCCTTGAGATCGGGCGGCGGGGTCATGGTCTTCATGCGCAGGCGTGCGCCCGCCTCGTCGATCACGTCGATCGCCTTGTCGGGCAGGAAGCGTCCGGTGATGTAACGGTGCGAGAGTTCGACCGCGGCCTGCAGCGCCTCGTCGGTGTAGGTGACGCGGTGGTGCGCCTCGTACTTGTCGCGCAACCCCCGCAGGATCTCGAGCGCCTCCTCGGGCGAGGGCGGGTTGACCACGACGGTCTGGAAGCGGCGCTCGAGCGCGCCGTCCTTCTCGATGTACTTGCGGTACTCGTCGAGCGTGGTGGCGCCGATGCACTGCACCTCGCCGCGGCTGAGCGCAGGCTTGAGGACGTTGGAGGCGTCGATCGCGCCCTCGGCGCCGCCCGCCCCCACGAGCGTGTGCAGCTCGTCGATGAACAGGATCACGTTCTTGACGCGCCGCACCTCGGTCATGACCGCCTTGATGCGCTCCTCGAACTGCCCGCGGTACTTGGTGCCGGCGACCATCATGGCGAGATCGAGCACCACGATCCGCCGATCGCGCAGGATCTCGGGCACCTCGCCGCTGACCACCGCCTGCGCGAGGCCCTCGACGATCGCGGTCTTGCCCACCCCCGGCTCGCCGAGCAGCACCGGGTTGTTCTTGGTGCGGCGACACAGGATCTGCACCACGCGTTCGATCTCCTGCTGCCGCCCGATGACCGGATCGAGCTTGCCCTCACGCGCGAGTTCGGTCAGATCGCGACCGAACGCGTCGAGCGCGGGCGTCTTGGACTTGCCGGACTTCTTCTGTTCCGGCGCCGAGGACGACTCGGTCGGCATGTCAGCCCCCAAGAGTTCCAGCACCTCCTCGCGGACGTCCTCGAGCTTCAGCCCGAGGTTGCGCAGAACCTCGGCGGCCACGCCCTCGTTTTCGCGGATCAGCCCGAGCAAGAGGTGTTCGGTTCCGATGTAGTTGTGGCCGAGCGCATTGGCCTCCTCCACCGCGAGTTCGAGCACCTTCTTGGCGCGCGGGGTGAAGGTGAGCTGGCCC
>RFJN01000055.1 GCA_003694875.1 Planctomycetota bacterium
CTCTGCAGCCAGGGCTCGACCATGCCGCCTCCGCGCTCGGCGGCCTCTTCCCACGCCGTGCAACTCGTCTCGAGATCGCCCTGGGCCAGCGCGAGACGGGCACGCTGGTAGCGGAACTCGAGCGCGCCGGGCCAGGCGCGCTCGCACGACGCGAGAAGGGTCTGCGCCCGGCCGGTGTCGCCCGCCGCGAGCGCGAGCCGCAGCAACGCAAGGGCGTTCGCGCGGTCGGAGCGGTCGTGGCGCCATGCGGTGGTGAGCAGCGCCATGGCGTCGTGTGGATTGCCGCGCTGCTCGGCGACGCGAGCTGCGGCGACGAGCGCAGCGGCGCTCGCGGGTCGGCGCGCGCGCCAGCGTGCGAGCATGTCCTGCGCCTCGCGCCACCACCGGTGTGCGACCGCGAGCGAGACCGCCTCCCGCAGCGGGGCGATCGCGTCGGGAACGTCGCGGGCGAGGGCGGCCAGCGCCCGGAACGCCTCGACGGGCTTGCCCTCGTCCTTGAGCGCAAGCGCGGTGTGCAGGCGGACGGGATAGAGGTCGGGCGCCTGCTGCTGCAGCGTCTGCCAGTGCCGTTCGGCCTCGCTGCGTCGCCGCTGCGCCCCCAGGTGGGGGGTGCGGGACAGTGCGCGGGCGAGCCACAACCGGATCCACGGGTCGCCGGGCCGTCGCTCCAGCGCGTCCGACAGCAGCCCGACCGCGTCCGGGATCGCGCCCGCCGCGAACCACTCCACCCCCGTGGCGAAGAGCGCGTCCGCGTCGTTACCGTCGGGACGCTCGGGCAGCGCAGCGCGTGCGGGCAACAGGCGTGCGCGGCCGCCCGGCGCGGTGGCGAGGGCGGGGCGCTCGGTGATCTCCAGCCGAGGGCTGCCCTGCACACCGGCGATGGTCACCGTCACCGCTGCATTCGCCGGGCTCACCTTCAGCAGCAGCCGCTGCCAGCCACCCTCCGGAACCAGATCGACGGTGTAGGTCCGCGGCCCCCAGGCTCGGGCGCGGTCGACCTCGAGCGCACGCACCCCGTTGCACCATAGCCGCAGCGAGGCGCCGGAGGTGATGCGCAGCTGCGCGCGGCGGTCGGAGCGCCAGCGCAGGTGCGTGAGGAGATAGGCGCTGCCGTTGGTCGGCTCCAGGAAGCCGGCGGGCACGAGGCGGTCCTCGATGCCCGCGATCTCGGCCGGCCGCCACCGCCGCGAGCGTCCACGTTCGTCGAAGCCGCGCGCGAGGTCGAGCGGCGTGTCCGCACCGAGGCGTTCCGGAGGGAACACCCGCTCGTGATCTCCGTTCGGGCTGACGCCGAACGGGCCGACGACGAGCCAGCGGCGCACCAGTCCGCGCCGGTCCTGCAGGGCTTGGGCCTGCTCGTAGGCGCCCGCCTGTGCCTCGAGGTGAGCGAGCAGCGCGAGCGCGCGATCCCGGTTGGCGAGGGCCCGGTCGCGGTCGGCGGCGCCGGCGAACGCCGTGTCCGGGGCCAGCGCCTGCAGCCGCTGCCGTGCGAGCCGGCGGACCTCGGCCGAACTGTCCACGAGCCGTTGCTCGAGCTGGATCCACGCGAGCGAGGCGGCGCGGCTCGCGGGCCGCTTGATCACGACATCGAGCAACGCACGGCACAGCGCGTCGAGCTCGCCGCGTGCCTCGTGCGGTGAGGTGAGCGCCTCGAGTTCCGGCCGCTCGGGGGCGCGCTCGGCGGCGCGCAGCACCGTGCCGAGCAGGAGCGCACTCGCTGCCGCGGCGATCAGCGCACCGCGGCGCATGGGGAAGGTGGTCGGCATGTCAGTCGCGTGTCTCCTCGCGTTGCAACCGGAGCCGCTCGGCGTCGGCCCGGTCGACGTCCACGGCGAATCGTCGCCACCGGGGGTAGTCCGCGGTCGGCACGCGCTGGGCGCCGATCTCGAGGCGCCGTTGCATGTGCACGACGCCGTCGCGCAGCCGGCTTCGCCGCTCGTACCGCCCCTCGGGGCAGTGCAGGGTTCGGTCCGCCGGCAGCGTCTGTACCGCGAGACCCGGCGGCAGGCGCACCTCGATCTCCTCCTGTACTCCGAACGGCGGGGGCAGCAGCACGTCGTGTCGGCGGGTGCGGCTGGTTGCGAAGCTCCCGAGCCGCTCGGCATACAGCCAGCGCCCAAGGGGGTTGCCAAGCGACTTCAGCACGAGGTCCTCGCCGCCCGGCTCCAGGGCGTGGGGGATCCGGAGGCGATAGTGGATGCGCACTGGCTGGCGCAGATCCGATAGCGGGCTCGTGCGGACCTCGAGTACCTCGGCGCCGGGAGCGACCTCGCCGTACAGACGACGCAACCGTTCGGCGCGCTGGCCGGGTTGCGCGAGCATCTCGCGCAGAGTTGCCGCCGCGTCCCCGCTGGCGCGCAGCTCGACCGTCATCTCCGCCGAGCGGTCCGGCGCGAGTTCGAGTCGTCGCGATTCCCGCAGTCCGTTGTCCCGCAGGGGCACGGGCACGGGCACGCGCCGCAGTTCGGCCCCCTCGGGGCCGATCACCACCACGCGCGCCCCCGCGTCCATGCCCGGCAGCGACGTCGGGGCGTGGTACTGCGCCGTCCCGTCGAGGAACCAGCCGTCCTGCCCGTGCGGTCCCGGCCCCGGAACGAACGCGATGCAGTGGTTGAAGTGCTCGACCATGGGCAGGGCAAGATCGTCGTGCGCTCGGCGGCGCTCGGCGCGGATCAGCACGGGGTAGCTCGGGATGCCGAGATCGGAGAGCATCGTGTTGATCAGCAACGCCTTGTCCTTGCAGTCGCCGAAGCGTCGGGCGAAGATCGACGACGCCTTGTACGGCTTGAAGCCGTGCACCCCGAACTCCCACTTGTCGTTGTAGCGGATCTTCTGGGCGACGAAGGCGTAGATCGCCGCGATCCGCTCCTCGCGGCTCGACAGGCCGCGGGTGAGTTCCTGCACCTTGGCGTGCAGTTCCGGCGAGATCACGTACTGCTTGCGGATCAGGTTCCAGTACCAGCGAGCGAAGTCGTTCCAGTCGCGGAAGGTGGAGATCTCGACGCTGCGCCCGATCTCGCGCACCGGCGGCATGTCGGGTTCGGGCTCGATCCGCGCGAGGTCGCGCTGCTCCCAGATCCGCACGTCCCACTTGCCGTCGGGGCTCACCGAGCTCTGGCAGCGGATCGAGCCAGGTCGGACGTGGGTGTGGATCGTCCGGCCGCGGGGGGTGAGCAGCACCAGGCGCGAGCGCAGCACCGGGTCGGGGCCGTCGAAGGTGTGGCGGTGGCCGAAGTAGTCGCCGAAGAACGAGGTCGCGGTGTCGTCCACGCGGTACTCCAGCACGACGCGATCGCCCACCTCGGCCGGGGGCAGGTCGACCGTGAAGCGGCTTGTGCGTGGCTCCTCGTCCCGGCTGCGCCGCGACGCCCGGTGGGTCTGCGAGCGGATCGGGGCGCGCAGCCGACGTCCGTCCGGCTTGACGATCCACGCCTTGTCGAAGCGCACCTCCTGTTCCCCGACGGCGTACGGCACGGCCACGCGGTCGAGCCGCTGCAGCCCGTCGTCGTTCTCGATCCGCAGCACCTGCTGTCGGAAGTGGCTGCGGCGACCGTCGCGCCCCACCCGGATCACGTGGTGGTCGAGCAGCACCCGCACCGCGACGGTGGGATCGAGGGGAATGTTGTCGGCGGCGGCGAGCGCGGGCTCGAGCGGAAGACGCCAGTCGTCTTCGAAGCGCCGGGCTTCGGTGCGCAGCAGTTCGAGATAGCGGCGCAGCGCAGGCCGTTGCGCGTCGATCCGCAGCGCCTGCTCGAAGCGGGCGATCGCCTCGTCCGCACGGCCGAGTTCGAGCAGAATGTGGCCCTCGAGTTCCATCCATTCCGGATCGTCAGGGCGGATCCGCCGCGCGGCGGCCACGGTGGCGAGCGCCCGATCGAGCCGCCCGTGGGCGCGCAGCAGCTCGGCGCGGCGTTGCGTTGCCGCGAGGTCGAACGGCTGCAGTTGCCGCCAGCGATCGAGTGGCCCGAGGGCCGCGTCGAGATCGCCACGTGCGACCGCGAGGCGCACGAGCAGCGAGACCGCGGGGCGGTACAGGGCGTCGCGCTCGAGCGCTCGCCGCGCGAAAGCGCTCGCCTCATCGAGCCGCAGGTGGGCGCGGGCGGCGCGGCCGAGTTCCACGAGTGCGGCCGGCGGCAACGGGCGGCGCGCCATGGCGTGCAGTCGACCGAGCCGCACCCAGGGCTCGA
>RFJN01000416.1 GCA_003694875.1 Planctomycetota bacterium
GGAGCTGATCATCACGTCGGGCGGCAAGAACATCGCCCCGCAGTGGATCGAGGGGCTGTGCAAGCAGATGATCCCGCTCGTGTCGCAGGCGGTGCTGATCGGCGAGGGGCGCAAGTACGTCGCGGCGCTGTTCACCCTCGAGCCCGAGGCGCTCGAGCGCTGGTGCCGCGAACGGGGGCTGGGCGCGCTGCCGATCGAGCAGCTCGTCACCCACCCGGCGCTGCTCGAGACGCTGCAGCGGGGGGTGGACGCGGTCAACGCGAAGCTCGCGCGCGTCGAGCAGATCAAGCGCTTCCACGTCCTGCCGCGCGAGCTGTCGGTCGCGGCGGGCGAACTCACCCCTACCATGAAGCTCAAGCGGCGGGTGATCGCCGAGCGGCACGCCGAGGCGATCGAGGCGCTGTACCGCCCCGAGCCGGTCGCGGCCGGCTGAGCGCGGACAGAGCGCCTCAGCCGCCGGACCGCAGCCGCTCGAGACCGACGGGACAGAAGGCGCCCGGTCCCACGCCGAAGCCGCACCGCTCGCACGGTGCGTCCTCGGGCGGCTCGTAGCGGCCGGCGGCGAAACGGCCAAGATCGCCCGCGGCCTGCGCCTCGATCCGCTCGAGATCGCCCCGCTCGTAGCGACGGGTGTACGCCTCGCCGCGCCAGGTGAACCACAGCGTCGCCTCGAGCGCGTGCGCCTCGAGACCGAGCAGCCGCGCGGCGGCGAGCGCATACAGATCGAGCTGCAGATCGTAGCCGCGCTCGCGCACGAGCCGCTCGAGGCAGCGATCCTCCTCGAGCACGTCGGTCTTCCAGTCGATCACCCGCCAGCGCCCCTCGGCGTCCTGGAGCAGCAGATCGATCGTCCCCTCGAGTTCGCCGGCCCCCAGCCGCATGCAGAACGGCAGCTCGCGCCACACCCCGCGCGCCCGCTCGATCCAGCCCGCCACCTCGCTGCCCACGTAACGCGCCCGCGCCCGGTGCGCCGCACGGCGCGCCTCCTCGCAGAGTGCGGCGTCCCCCTCCCAGCCGCGCTCGCGCGCCACCGCCTCGATCTCCGCCTCGAGGTCGGCCGCGGTGATCCGGTCGCGCTCGAACAGCCGGTGCACCACCGTCCCCCGCCGGAGCGCGAGCTCGATCGCCTCCGGCTCGCCCCCACCGCCCGTGCCCACCCACGGCTCGTCGAGACCGAGCACCTCGCGGTAGCCGTAGCGCAGCGCACAGCTGCGCAGCACCTTCCACCGCGACGGGGACAGACGCGCTCGCAGCGGCGCGCCGAGCGCCACCGCCGCGCCGTCTCGCGTCGGTGCGGCGGGCGCCTGCGCCGCGACCGCGGTCAGCCGTCCCGGTCCGAGCGCCTCGCGCTCGGCGGCGTTGCGCCCGGGGGCCGCGATCGTCTCGGCCGCCACGACCTGCACCCCGACCGTCCCCTCCGCGGTACGCACCTCGTGCTCGTAGACCCCGGTGCGCCCGAGATCGATGGCGAGCGCGTCCACGATCCAGCGAAGCCAGGACCGCTCGCTGACCCGCCGGCCCGATCCGAGCCGTCCGCTCACCACGAGGTGGTCGCGAACCCGCGTGAGCGCCACGTACAGAAGCCGGCGCGCCTCGGCGATCTCCTCGCGCTCCGCCCGCCGCACCACGAGCCGCCGCAGCCCCGTGTCGACGGGCTGTCCGTGGCGCACCGGATCGGGCATGCGCAATCCGATCTCCCACGCGCCCGGCCGCGCCCCGCGACCGAGCACCGCGTCGCCCACCCGCCCCGTCCGCAGCGGCTCACCGGCCTCCGGCACCACCACCACGGGGAACTCGAGCCCCTTGGACGCGTGGACGGTGAGGATCGTGACCGCCCCCCGCTCGCCCGGCTCGAGCCCCGCCTCGCTCTCGCGCTCCTGCGCCTCGACCCACGCGGCGAGCCGCCGCGCGAGCACGCCGAGCCCGCCGCCCACACCGCGTTCGAGTTCGCCGAGCCGGTCGAGCAGCCGCTCGAGGTTCGCCACCGCCTGCTCGCCCCGCAGCCCCACCGCATACGCCGCGAGCGCGCCCGAGTGCTCGAGGGCCTCGCGCACGAGCACGCGCGCGCAACCGCGCCCCGCGCGCGCGCGCCAGCGACGCAGCTGCGCCACGCACAGCGCGAGCCGCTCGCGCGCCACCGGCCCGAGCTCCGGTGCTTGCGAACCGCCGTCCGCCGCGCGGCACAGCCGCTGCCACAGCGTCGTCTCCTCGCCCGGCTCGACGCCCGCTGCGATCGCATACAGCGTGTCGTCGGTCAGCGCCCCGAAGGGCGAGCGCAGCAGCGCCGCGAGCGCGAGGTCGTCGCCCTCGTCGGCGAGCCACGTGAGCAGCGACACGACGTCGCCCACCTCGGGCGCGGCCCAGAACCCCACCCCGCCGTGCACGACGAACGGCACGCCGCAGGCCGCGAGCGCCTCCTCGTAGCGCTTGAGGCGGGTGCGCGTGCGCAGCAGGATCGCCACGTCCCCCGGCTCGATCCCGCCGGGCCCGCTGTCGCCGGACAGCCAGCCGGCGATCGCGCGCGCCACCGCCTCGGGCTCGTCGCGCGGCGCGTCCCCCTCCGGCGACTCGCCGCGCACCGGGCCGAGCAGCAGCGTCACGCTGCCCTCTCCGTGCTGCGACGGCGCGCGCCGCAGCGTGAGGGCGGCCGGATCGGCCTCGAACGGCTCGCGCGGCCGGTCCGGCGGGGCGGCGAACACATGCTCGAAGATCCGGTTGATCACCACGAGCGGGGCGCGCAGGGTGCGAAAGCAGTCGTCGAGCTGCACGCGGCTGTCCTCCGCACCGCCCTCGCTCGCGGCGATCTGTTCGCGCAGGGTGCGAAACACCGTGACGTCCGCGCCGCGGAAGCGGTAGATCGACTGCTTGTCGTCGCCGACCACGAACAGTCGCCCGCCGGCCGGCGGCGCGCCGTCGCCCTCGCCCCCCGCCACCGCGCACACGATCCGCCGCTGCGGCTCGTCGACGTCCTGGAACTCGTCGACGAGCACCGCGTCGTAGCGCGAGCACGCCCGACGCCGCGCCGACTCGCCGCAGCCGCCGGTCACGAGCCGCAGCGTGTGCTCGATCAGATCGTCGAAGTCGAGCGCCCCCCGCTCGCGCCTGGCGCGTGCGTATCGCTCGTCGAGCGCGAGCAGCGCCCGCGCGAGTTCGCGCACCACCGCCACCGCCGCCCGGTCGAGTTCGGCGATCGCGCCGGGAGCGATCTCGGCGAGCGCGGACGCGAACGCGCCGAGTTCCGCACGCGCCTGCGCAAGTTGTTCGGCGCTGCGCCAGTTCCCCCTGGCGCCGGCGCGGCCGAACGAACGCGGTTGCTCCGACTTCTTGCGCAGCCGGTCGGCAGCGAGCCAGCCCCGCCGCAGCGCCTCACGCGCCGCCGCGGCCTCGGCGCAGCCCGCCACCTGCGCGCACAGCGCGATCGCCTGCTCGAGTGCGTCCGCGAGCGCGTCACCTCGCACCCCGGTCGCGAGCCCACCGCGCAGCGCCCCGAGGCGCGCCGCCTCGCGTCGGGCCCACGGCCGCGGATCGGCCGGATCGAAGCCCGGGGGCCAGCGCTCGGCGGCCGCGAGGGCGAGCCAGCGTTCGAGCAGCGCGTGCTCGTCCGCGTCGCGCGTCGCACGCGCCCAGGCGAGCGCTCGCCAGCGCGCCCCGCCGTACAGCGCGAGCAGCTCGCGGCCGAGCCCCCCGCGGCGCCAGCGGTCGAGCAGCCGCGGAAACGCGGCCGCCTGCTCGTCGAGCCAGCGCCCGAGCGCCTCCTCGAGCAGCACCTGCGCCTGCAGCTCGTCGAGCACCTCGAAGGCGGGATCGAGTCCGCACGCGATCGCGTGCTCGCGCAGCAGCGACGACGCCCAGGCGTGGATCGTTCCGATCGGGGCGAGCGCGAGCTGGCGACGCAGCGACTCGCGCCGCGCCGCGAGACTCGGGCGCGCGGCGACCGCACGGCGCAGCCGCTCGCGCATCTCGGAGGCCGCCTTGCGCGTGAACGTGATCGCGAGGATCCGGTCCGGACGCCGCCCCGCCTCGAGCAACCGCAGGTAGCGTTCGACGAGCAC
>RFJN01000417.1 GCA_003694875.1 Planctomycetota bacterium
ACGCAGCACCGCGAGCGGCCAGCAGTCGACCGCATGCGCGAGCCGCTCGTCGTCCTGTTGCGAGACCGCGTCGGCGCCGACGATCGCCTCGAGCCGCCGCCGCAACGCGGCGAGCCGCTTGCTCCCGGGCCCGGGCTCCGCCATGCCGTCTCTTCCCCCCCTCGCCCGCGGGCGGCCGCCATGCTACGGTGCGGCGGCCACGCGCTGCAACCGAACTCCGGAGGGGCTCGCACCGCGGCCCCGCCGCCGCCGCCGATCGGGCACAACGCCCGTGTCCGAAGGGCATTGCGTAGCTTTCCGAGCGTACGGTTTGTATAGTTTACGGGGCGGCGCCCGCAGCCGGGGCGTCGAGGCGAGGGAGTGTTCG
The DNA here is from genome assembly GCA_003694875.1 of Planctomycetota bacterium. Classification (GTDB taxonomy): domain Bacteria; phylum Planctomycetota; class J058; order J103; family J103; genus J103. The sequence continues at coordinate 368 of RFJN01000417.1, forward strand.
GCAGCGGCCATGTGGCACGAGCAGCGTGACAACGAGGATCCGCGGCGCACCGGCGACGAGCGCGTACGCGCCGGCTCGTACCAGCAGGCGCTCGACGCCTACGAACAGGCGCGCGCCTACGACCCCACCGACCCCGAACTCGTGCTCCGGATCGCGTCGGCGTGCGAGCTCGCCGGTCGGCTCGACGAGGCGATCGAGGTGCTCGAGGAGGGCTGCGCGCTGCACCCGCTCAACGCGCACCTGCGGCGGCTGCTCGCGCACATTCTCGCCCGCGCGGGCCGTCGGGCCGAGGCGCGCGAGATGCGCGAGCAGGCCGAGACGTGCAGCCAGTTCCAGGACGACCCCATGCAGCTCGCCTCGGTGCTGTACGCGCAGGGCCGCTACGAGCACTGCGTGACCGAGTGCCGGCGGCTGATCGTCGCGCTCGGGCTCGACGATCCCGAGCTGCCGGCGTTCCTGCGCGGCGGCGACCACGAGGAGCTGTACGCCAAGCTCGGCTCCTCGCTGCGCATGCTCGGGCGGCTCGACGAGGCGATCGCCGCGCTCGAGAAGGCGGTCGACGGCGGTCCGGACGCGGCGTGGGCGCTCGCCGAACTCGGCGCGGCCTACCGCGAGCGCGGCGATGTGCACAAGGCGCGGGAGGTGCTCGAGCGGGCGATCGAGCACAACCGCGACGATCCGTGGGCGCTCGGCGAACTCGGCAAGGCGTACCGCGACACCGGCAAGCCGGGTGCGGCGTTCCGCATGTACCGCCGCGCGCTGCGGCTCGATCCGAACAGCGCCTGGACGTGGGCGCACATGGGCGAGGTGCGCCACGACCGCGGCGAGTTCGAGCAGGCGCAGCAGGCGCTGCGGCGCGCCTGCGAGCTCGATCCGAACTACGCGTGGGCGTTCGCCATGCGTGCGCACAACGCGCTCGATCTGGGGCTGGTCGACGAGGCGCTCGCGAGCGCGCGACGAGCGATCGAGCTCGAGCCCGACTACGGCTGGGCGTGGGCCATGCTCGGCGAGGTGCTGCTCGAGCGCGGCGAGCTCGAGGAGGCCGAGGGTGCGCTGTTGCGCGCGCTCGGCGACGATCCGTCCGACCCCTGGATCCTCACCCAGCTCGCGCACCTCGAGCTGCAGCGCGGCGCGTACGAGCGGGCGATCGAGCGCTGCGAGGAGGCGATCCGCTGCGAGCCGCAGGCGCCCTGGCCGTGGGCCAAGCTCGGCGAGATCGCGAGCGCGCGCGAACGGTTCGACGAGGCGGTCGCGCACTTCGAGCAGGCGATCCGGCGCGACCCCAACTACGACTGGGCGTGGGCGCACCTCGGCGAGGTGCACAAGCTGTGCGAGCGCCACGACGAGGCGGAACGCTGCCTGCGGCGCGCGATCGAGCTCTCGCCCCGCTACGCGTGGGCGCACGTGGAGCTCGGCGAGGTGCTGAGCACCATCGGCCGCTCCGACGAGGCGATCGCGGTGCTGCAGCGCGCCACCGAACTCGAGCCGGAGTTCGCCGCCGCCTGGGCGGAGCTCGGCTACGCGCACTGGTGGCGCGGCGAGGCCGAGCGCGCCGAGCGGTATCTGCGCAAGGCGGTCGCGCTCGACGAGAACGACGCGCGCAGCCACATCCAGCTCGGCGAGGTGCTGCTCGGCCAGCACCGGGTCGAGGAGGCGATCGAGCGGCTCGAGCGCGCACTCACCCTCGATCCGGACTCGACGTGGGCGCGCGCGCAGCTCGGCGAGGCGTACCGATTGCGCGGCGAGGCCGACCGCGCCCGCGAGCTGCTCGAGGCGGCGGCCGAGCGCGCGCCGCGCGATCCGTGGGTCCTGTCGGTGCTCGGTGCGGCCTACCGCGAGCTCGGCGAGGTGCGACGCGCCGAGGCGACGCTGCAGCGGGCGGTCGAACTCGATCCCGACGACGACTGGACGTGGGAGGAGCTCGCCGCCGCCTACCGCGAGCTGCAGCGGCCCGGCAAGGCACGCGCGGCACGCAAGCGCGCGCTCGAGCTGCGGCGCCGCGGCCAGCGCCGCTGAGCCCCCGCTCCCGTCCCGCCACCGATCGCGTTGTGCGCCCCCCGCAGCGCGCGGTATCATGGCGCTGCGGCGGTTGTTGTCCCCGGACCTCCACCCGCACGAGGGAGACGGCATGGCGGTCGGCAAGGTGGATCCGAGCGCGGACGGCGGTGACCCCGCGCGGCGCAAGCGCGCACCCGCCCGCAGCGCCACCCCGTTTCGCGCCCCCCCGCCGCGCGGCGCCAAGGCCGCCCGGCCGACGGCGCGTCCGGAGGCGCCCCGCCCCAAGCCCGCCGCCGGCGTGCGGCCCGAAC
>RFJN01000418.1 GCA_003694875.1 Planctomycetota bacterium
GGCTCGGGCGCGCGCCCGGCCCAGCGCAGCGGGCGTTCGAGCTCCTCGCGCACGCTGCCGCCGAAAAGCGCCGCCGACGGGCCGACGAGCGTCGCCGTACGCCGCAGCGCGGCGATCGGCCAGTCGTCGAGCCCGCGCCCGAGCAGCTCGATCGCGCCCGCCCGCGGCCGCTCGAGCCGGTTGCACAACCGCAGCAACGAACTCTTGCCGCTGCCGCTCGGACCGAGCAGCACGGCGACCGTGCCGGGGGCGAGCGAGAGCGAGACGCGCTCGAGCAGCGCCCGGTCGTCCTCGAGCGGCGGGCTGCCCCACGGCCGGTGCAGGTCGCTGCGCCACAGCGTCACGCCCTCGAGGCGGACGACGAACGCGGGATCCGGACGCGTGGACGCACTCGACACCGGCGCTCTCCGAGCCGCGACACGCGGCAGCCCGCCCATGCTACGCTCGCGCCCCGACCGCTCGAGCGCGGCGGCGCGCCGCACCCCACGCTTGACAAACGGCACCGCGCGCGCTTTCGTACCGCATTCCGTAGGGTCGAGCCCGGCCCGGGCCGCCGCCGCACGCGGCGCCGCAGCAGACCGACGCAACCGGCTCCACGCAGTCGCCACCGATCCGCGGCGGCGCGCAGCCGGTGCGCGCCGGCGCCGGGCCCGCAACACTGGCAGGAGGGCGTCGCACCGTGATCGAGGTCCGGAACCTGTCGAAGCGCTACGGCGACTTCGAGGCGCTGCGCGGGGTCAGCTTCGAGGTCGCGCGCGGCGAGGTGGTGGGCTTCCTCGGCCCGAACGGGGCGGGCAAGACGACCACCATGAAGATCCTGACGGGGTTTCTCTACCCGAGCGGGGGCAGCGCCCGCATCGCGGGCTTCGACGTGGTGCGCGATCCGCTCGCGGTGCGCCGCCGCATCGGCTATCTGCCCGAGAGCGCCCCGCTGTACACCGACATGCAGGCGGGCGAGTTCCTCGAGACGGTGGCGGAGATCCACGGCCTCGACCGGCCGACGCGTCGGCGCCGGATCGCCGAGGCGGCCGAGCGCTGCGGGATCGCGGACGTGCTCACCGTGCCGATCGGCCACCTCTCGAAGGGCTACCGGCAGCGGGTGGGGCTGGCGTTCACGCTGCTGCACGAGCCCGACCTGCTGATCCTCGACGAGCCCACCAGCGGCCTCGACCCCAACCAGATCCAGGAGATCCGGGCGCTGCTGCGCGAGATCGGGCGCGAGAAGACGATCATCCTCTCGACCCACATCCTGCGCGAGGTCGAGGCAACCTGCAGCCGGGTGCTGATCATCAACCGCGGCGAACTCGTGGCCGACGCCGCGCCCGACACCCTGCAGCGCGGCAACGTGTGGGTGGTGGTGGGCGAGGGCGCGGCAGCCGAGGCGGTACGGGCGCGGCTCGAGGGGCTCGCGGGGGTGCGCTCGATCGAGCAGGAGAGCGCGGGCGGCGATCCGCCGCGGTTCCACCTGCGGCTGCGCACCGACGAGCCGCGGCCGCTCGGGCCGGAGATCTTCCGCATCGCCAGGGACGCCGGCTGGACGCTGCACGAGCTGCGCTCGGAGAACGCCAGCCTCGAGGAGGTGTTCCAGGAGCTGACCGCGGTCAACTGACGCGGTGAGGATCGAGGACGCGACCCCATGAAGACGACGATCGCCATCGTGCGCAAGGAGCTGCGCGGCTACTTCAACTCGCCGATCGCGTACGTGTTCCTCGTGCTGTTCGCCAACGCGGCGCTGCTCGCGTTCTTCCGCGACCTGTGGGGTCGCAACGAGGCGACGCTGCGCGGGCTGTTCGACGTGCTTCCGCTGCTGCTGCTGCTCGTGGTGCCCGCGCTCACCATGCGTCTGTGGAGCGAGGAGCGGCAGCTCGGCACCTTCGAGGTGCTCATGACGCTGCCGGTGCGCGAGCGCGACGCGGTGCTCGGCAAGTTCCTGGCAAGCTGGGTGCTGCTCGCGCTCGCGCTGCTGCTGACCGCGGGGGCGGTGGTGACCGCGGGCTGGCTCGGCGATCTCGATCCGGGCCCGGTCACCGGCGGCTACGCGGCCGCGGTGCTGCTCGGCGGCAGCTATCTCGCGCTCGGCATGCTGATCTCGGCGCTGACCGAAAACCAGATCCTCGCCTTCCTCGGCGCGCTGCTCGCCTGCTTCGCGCTGTGGGTGATCGGCGAGGAGTTCTTTCTCGGGCTGTGGCCGCAGCCGGTCGCCGAAACACTCGCAATCTTCGGCTCGGGCGCGCATTTCCGCTCGGTCGCGCGCGGGGTGCTCGATCTGCGCGATCTGCTGTACTACGGCAGCCTGATCGTGGTGTGCCTCGGCGCCAACATGGCGGTGCTCGAAGCCCGGAAGGAGGGCTGAATCATGCGCTGGTCCTCGAAGCGAACCCAGGCGCTGCTCTTCGTCGCGCTGCTCGTGGCGAACTTCGCCGCGCTCAACCTGATCGTCGCCGGCGCGAGCCCGCACGGACCGCTCGGCGCCGCGGTGCAGGCGCTGCGCACCCGGATCGATCTGACCGAGGGCGAGGAGTACACGATCTCGGACGCTACCCGCAAGATCCTCGCCAGACTTCCGGACACCGTCACGATCCACGCCTACTTCTCGGCCGAGACCCACCCCAAGCTCCAGCCGCTCGTGCCGCGGATCCGCGACCTGCTCGAGGAGTACCAGGTCGCCGCGGACGGCAAGGTGCAGCTCGAGTTCGCCGACCCGAGCGCGGACGAGGAACGCGCGCGCGAGGTCTACCAGCGCTTCGGGATCCGGCCCACCCCGTTCCGCGTGCAGTCGCTGTACGAGAGCGGGGTCAAGAGTGCGTACTTCCACCTCGTGGTGAGCTACGGCGATCAGTACGAGACGCTCGGCTTCGACGACCTCGTGCGCGTCGAGCCCACCCCGTCCGGCGA
>RFJN01000056.1 GCA_003694875.1 Planctomycetota bacterium
CCTCGTGGTGGCCGGCGGCGGGCCCGAACGCGAGCGACTCGACGCGCTCGCGCGTACGCTCGGCGTGCGCGAGCGGGTGCACGCGCTGGGGGTGTGCCTCCCGGTGGCGCCCCTGTATGCCGCGCTCGATGCGCTGCTCGTGAGCTCCGACCAGGAGGGGACGCCGGTGGTGATCCTCGAGGCGCTCGGCGCCGGTGTGCCGGTGGTGGCGACCGCGGTGGGCGGCATCCCGGATCTCGCCGAGGCGGCCCCGGGGGCCATCGCGCTCGCGCCGCCCGAGGTGGAGCCCCTCGCCGCCGTGCTCGGGGGCGTGCTCGCCGATCCGTCGCGGCGTGCCGCCATGGCTCGCGCGGGGCGGCGCGCAGCGCCGCGCTTCGGCCTCGAGCGGCTTTGCGAGCGTACCGCGGAACTCTATGCTAGGCTGCTGACCCGAAGTCGGGGACATGTTGCGAGGAGACGGCGGTGCGCAAGCGAGCGGTGATCACGGGCATCGCGGGCCAGGACGGCAGCCACCTCGCCGAGTGGCTGCTCGAGCAGGGCTACGAGGTGCACGGGGTGTTGCGGCGCCCGCTCAACACCCGCTTCTGGCGGATCGAACACCTGCGCGACCGGATCACGCTGCACCAGGCGGATCTGCTCGATCTCGCCTCGCTGATCCACCTGCTGCGCGAGGTGCAGCCGCACGAGATCTACAACCTGGCCGCGCAGAGCTTCGTGCCCGCATCCTTCGCCGCGCCGGTGCTCACCGGCGAGGTCACCGCCCTCGGGGTGGCGCGGCTTCTCGAGGCCACCCGCCTCGTCGCCCCCGAGGCGCGTTTCTACCAGGCGTCGAGTTCCGAGATGTTCGGCAAGGTGCGGGAGGTGCCGCAGAACGAACGCACCCCGTTCCACCCGCGCAGCCCCTACGGTGTGGCCAAGGTCTACGGCCACTTCATCACCGTGAACTACCGCGAGTCGTACGGGCTGTTCGCCTGTTCGGGGATCCTGTTCAACCACGAGGGGCCGCGGCGTGGGCTCGAGTTCGTGACCCGGAAAGTGAGCGACGGGGTGGCGCGGATCAAGCTCGGGCTTGCGGACGAGCTGCGGCTCGGCAACCTCGAGGCGCAGCGCGACTGGGGCTACGCACCCGACTACGTGCGCGCCATGTGGCGCATGCTGCAGCAGGACGAGCCGTCGGACTACGTCGTGGCGACGGGGGTGTGCCACAGCGTCCGCGAACTCGTCGAGACGGCCTTCTCCGTGGCGGGGCTCGACTGGCGGCGCCACGTGCGCGTCGATCCGGCGTTCTATCGGCCCGCCGAGGTCGACCTGTTGCAGGGCGATGCGAGCCGCGCGCGGCAGGAGCTCGGCTGGCGGCCCGAGACCTCGTTCGAGCGCATGGTCGAGATCATGGTCGAGGCGGATCTCGAGCGGCTGCGCCGCGGCGACGTGGTCTGAGCGGCGAGGGGGTGGTGCCGTGCGCGTCTTCGTGACGGGGATCGGAGGGTTCGTCGGTCGCCACCTCGCGCGCGAACTGCTCGCCCGCGGGGCGGTGCTCGGCGGCCTCGTGCACGCGCCCACCCCCCACGAGGCGCGTGCCCTCGCGGCGCTGCCCGGCGAGGTCGAACGCTTCGAGGGCGATCTGCTCGATCGGCCTGCGCTCGAGGCGGCGCTGCGCCGCTTCCGGCCGACGCACGTGGCGCACCTCGCCGGGTTCTCGTCCGCGGGCCGCTCGTTCGCCGAGCCGCTGCGGTGCTTCGAGGTCAACGCGCTCGGCACGCTCACGCTCCTCGAGGCGCTGCGACGGCTCGGCAGCGCGCCGCGGCTGCTCGTGCTCAGCTCCGCCGAGGTCTATGGCGGGGCGGAGCACGCGCTCGACGAGAGTGCACCGTGCGCGCCACGCTCGCCGTACGCCGCCTCGAAGGCGAGCTGCGAACTCGCGCTGCGGGCGCAGCCGTATTGCGACGGGCTGCCATGGATCGTGGCGCGCTCGTTCGGCCACATCGGGCCCGGGCAGCGACCGGGCTTCGTGACGCCGAACTTCGCGCGCCAGATCGCCGAGGCCGAGGCGCGGGGGCAGGCGTGTCGACTCGCGGTGGGGGATCTGCGCGCGGTGCGCGACTTCTCGGACATCCGCGATGCCGCCCGCGCCTACGCGGCGCTGCTTCTCCATGCCCCGGCGCGGCGGGTCTACAACGTGGGATCGGGCCGCGGGCTCGAGGTGCGGCGGGTGCTCGAGGTGCTCGTGGAGGCGGCCGGTGTGCCGGTCACCGTGGAGCACGATCCGACCCGGTTGCGCCCCGGCGATCCGCCCCCACCGCTCGTCGCCGACACACACCGCCTGTGCGCCACGATCGGCTTCTGCCCGCGGCCCGCGGTGCCGCAGGCCGTGCGCGCGGTGCTCGAGGAGCAGCGGCAGGCGGTGCGCCGCCGCGGCGCGCAGGCGCCGGATTTCGCGCGCGCCCCGGCGCCCGGAGCGGACCCCGCCCGCAACGAACGCGGCGCGTGACGCAACGGAGTGCGCCACGCGCCGGGAGTGTGCGAAACCGGTCTCGCTCGGCGTGCCGCTACTGGCCCGCGGGCGGCTGCTGCGCGCCGGCGGGGCTCGCCGGTGGCGCGGGGCCGGGCGGCGGCTGCCAGCCCGGGGGCGGACGCCGGTTGAGCTGGTCGATCATCTTGTTGAACGACTTGGCGAACGCGATCTTGAGCACCTTGCCGAGCGTGTCGCGCTCGTTCTCGATCACCTCGCGCTTCTCGCTGCCCACCCCGAGCACGTGCCACTTGCCGCCCTCGACGCTGAAGCGCTGCTTGTACGAGGTGCCGGCGTCGGCGGCGACCACCTCGCGCGTCTCGACGTCCACGATCCGGCCCGAGACCTGCACGTCGTAGGTGAGCACCTGCGCGGAGCTGCCCACCTCGACGATGCCGAAGACATCCACTCCCTTCTTCGCCTTGGTCTTCGTGATGCGGAAGTTCGTGATCGCGCCGATCAGCACGTACTTTGCTCCGAGCATCTTGCCGATCTGCGCGGCGGACTTCGGGTCGACGTACTCGGTCTGTCCGAAGTTGAGCTCCTTGAGCACCTCGTCGAGCTGGCCGCCGTGGCCCTCGACAGGACGGAAGCCGGCCTCGATCGCGTAGGCGACGAGCACATCGGGTGCTATGTCGCCGAGCTTCTTGTACTCGCTCAGGCTCTTGTTGACGAACGGCACCACCGCGATCGTCTGGCCCCAATACGGCGGGCGTACGGGCTTGATCTGCGGTCCCTCGACGTCACTCGAGGCGTAGTCCGGCTCGTCCGGCGGCGCCTCGGCGCTCGAACAGCCGCCGAGCACGAGGGCGCCCGCCACGACGGCGAGTGCGGTCAAGCGTTTCCCCAACACGCTGGTGATCCCCCTTCCCTCTGGCTCTGTGGGCGAGTGCTGCGCCGAGTCACTGCGGCTCGGCCTTGCCGCCCTCGCCGATCCG
>RFJN01000057.1 GCA_003694875.1 Planctomycetota bacterium
CCCCTCGGGTGTGCCCCACGGCACGAGCCGCGTCGCCGCCCCCCCGCCGAGCGCCCGCTGCGCCTGCGCCCCCATGTCGGTGTGGATCGGGCCCGGGTACACCGTCAGCACGTGCACCCCCGAGCGCCGCAGCTCGCCGTACAGCGCCTCGCTCGCGCCGCCGAGCGCCGCCTTGGAACCGCTGTAGTGCGGCGTGCCCGGCACCGGCGCGAACGCCGCCACGCTCGCCACGTCCACGATCGTGCCGTCCGCACGCTCGAGCATGGACGGCAGCACCGCACGCGTGAGCCGCCACGGACTGCGCACGTTCACCGCGAGCAGCCGCTCGAACGCCTCGGGATCGAGGCCCGCCGTGGGTCCCGCGAGGTACAGCCCCGCGTTGTTGATCAGCACATCCACCGGCCCCCACGCCTCGTGCGCCGCCTCGACGAGCGGCGCCACCGCGTCGGGCTCCGAGAGGTCGGCGGGCAGCGCACGCCGACGTCCGGGATCGCGGCGCGCCACCGCCTCAAGCCGCTCGCCGCCGCGCGCCACGAGCGAGAACACCGCCTCGGGCCAGTGCGCGCTCAACTCCTCCACGATCGCCTCGCCGATCCCGCGCGAGGCGCCGGTCACCATCACGTGTCGTCGCATGTCCGCTCCCTTCCCCGGGGCGGCGCGCCCCGCACGAGTCGTTCGATCTCCTCGCCGAGCAGCGCGATCGCCCGATCGAGCTGCCGGTCGCTCACGTACGGCGCCGGCCCGAGCCGCAACCGGTCACCGCGCGCGTCCACGAACACCCCGCGCGCCCGCAGCCGCGGCACGAGTGCGGTCGCGTACGGGGTACGCAGCGGCAGGAATCCGCCCCGCCGCTCGCGCGGCAGACTCCGGTCCCGGTCGATCCAGCCCGCCGGCAGCCCGAGCGCATCGAAGCGCTGCTCGAGCCGCGCGATCTGGTGCAGCGACACCCGCCGCAGCAGCGGCACCGTCAACCCGCGGCGCTCGAAGAACGCGAGCACCGCCGCGGCCCGGTAGTGGCTCACCGGATCGTAGGTCGCGCCCGCGAACCGCGCCGCGCCGCCGGGATACGCAAGCCGCCCCGGCGCCGGCTGCTCGAGCCGGTCGAACTCCGCGAACCAGCCCGTCACCGTGGGCCGCAGCCGGCAGTCCGGCGGAATGCGCAGAAAGGCGCAGCCCTCGCCGAGCTGCATGTACTTGTAGCCGCCGCCGGTGACGAACGCGCGCTCGAGCCCGTGCTCGGCGATCGAAAACGGCACGACGTTGAGCGCGTGGTAGACGTCGACGAGCAGCTGCGCCCCGCGCTCGGCGCACCGGCGCGCAAGCCCATCCAGCCCGCCGGCGATCGCGGCCGTCTCGTAGAAGACCGCCGAGCACACCACCGCCGCGGTCCGCTCGTCCACCCGCTCGGCAAGCCGCAGCCCCACGTCCGCCGCCGGCTGCGCCGGCACCCGGACGCAGCGACAGCCGCGCTCGCCGAGCGCGTCGAGCTGCCGGCGCACCGAGTGGAACTCCCCGTCGGTGGTCACGATCTGCGGTCGTCGCTCGAGCGGCAGCGCGCTCAGGAAGCGCACGAGCAGCTCGTGCACACTCGCACCGAGCGCATACCGCCCCTCGCGGTCGCCAAGCCGCTCGGCGTAGCCGCGACGCACGCGCTCGGCCTGCTCGAACGCACGCTCCCACTTGTCGTCGACGTAGCGCGCCGCGTCCTCGAGCGCGCGCGCCACCCCCTGCCACGCCACGTCGGGCCACGCCTGGTGCGAGTGGCCGGTGAGCAGCACGCGCTCGTGCACCCGGAACCGGCCGTAGTCCGGCCACAGCGCGTTCGGTTCGCTCGCGAGCGCCTCGATCGCGATCACAGCTCGGTCCGGATCGCCCACAGATCGGGGAACAGCGGCTGGAACAGCGTGCGCCGCAGATACGCCGCCCCGCTCGAGCCGCCGGTGCCGCGCTTGCGCCCGATCGTGCGCTCCACCATCTTCACGTGCCGGTAGCGCCACTCCTGCAGCCCCTCGTCGAGATCGACGAGCCGCTCGCACAGCGAGGTCGTGTCGGGATCGGTGCGGTAGATCTCGACGAGCACGCCCTGCAGCGGCTCGGACGGCTGCGGGTGCTCGGGCGCCTCGGGACCGGGCGCGGGCGGGTCGGGCACGCGGTAGCCCGCACGCTGCAGAAAGCGCACGAACGCGTCCCACACGCTCGGTTCGGCGAGACGCGCCTCGAGCCGCCGTCGCTGCTCGCTACCCTCGGGCGCCATGCGCAGCCAGCGCCGCTCGCGCAGCCCGAGCTCGTACTCGAGCTCGCGGAACTGCACCGACTGGAAGCCGCTCGCGCTCGTGAGCCGCTCGCGGAACGACAGGAAATCGACCGGACTCATCGTCTCGAGCACGTCGATCTGCGCCACGAGCGTCTTGAGGATCGTGAGGATCCGGCGCAGCGTCTTGTCGGCCACCGGCCGCTCACCACCGAGCAGCGCACGCTTGAGCAACCCGATCTCGTGCAGGATCTGCTTGAACCACAGCTCGTACACCTGGTGCACCACGATGAACAGCATCTCGTCGTGCTCGTCCGAGCGCGGCGTCTGCAGCGCCAGCAAGGG
>RFJN01000419.1 GCA_003694875.1 Planctomycetota bacterium
AAGCCGCCGGTGCCGCCGCCGGTGATCCCGATCGAGCCCCCCACGAGCAAGAGCTTCTTCGAGTTCCTGTCCGAGGGCCTCAAGCACCTGCCGACGAAGAACCATCCCCTCGAGAGCCAGCGGGTCACCGACCCCGGGCGGCAGCTCAAGCCGAGCGAGGAACAGCTCGACGCTGCCGGCACGATCCGCAAGCCCGGCGTGGCGCCGGGTGCGTACACGATCGTGCTCAAGGAGATCGTGGGCGGCAGCTGGGGTGTGTGCGAGGGCGACGGCGGCGGCGGCGACGACGACAAGCCCAAGCCCGAGGACAAGAAGGCGACCAAGCTCGTCATCAAGACCCAGCCCGGCGACGGCACGGTCGACACGCCGCTCGAGCGCCAGCCCGTGCTCGAGGCGCACACCGACGAGGGCAAGGTCGACACGAGTTTCAGCGGTTCGGTCGCGTGCGCAATCGAGAGCGGTCCCGACGGAGCGTCGATCACCGGCGGCCAGAGCGCACAGGCCCAGCAGGGGGTGGCGACGTTCGAGGGACTCAAGTTCGACAAGCCGGGCGACTACAAGGTCAAGTTCAGCTCCGGCGAACTCGCCCCGGCCACGAGCGAGCCGTTCAAGATCCAGGGCAAGCCGCGGGTGCTCGAGATGAGCGCCGAGGTGGTGTTCGACTTCGACCGTTCCGTGGTGAAGTTCGCCTCGGGAGCGCCCGGCGACGCGTTCCGCAAGCTCAAGGCAGCGCTCAGTCCCGACGAGAGCGTCTATCTCGTCGGCCACACCGACGTCAAGGGCTCGGACGCCTACAACGAGGCGCTCGGGCTGCGGCGTGCCAAGGCGGTGCAGGCGGCGCTGTGCGGCGACCCCGCGCTCGCCGAGCGGCTGTTGCAGGAGTTGTACGACGAGGAAGGCCGGCGCAAGTGGGGCAACCGCGAGGCCGAGCACCTGATCGCGGTCGAGGGCAGCTCCAGCATCGAGGAGTTCCAGCGCAAGCACGGGCTGGCCGCCGACGGCATCGCCGGCCCCCAGACGTTCTCGCGCCTCATCCCGGCCGCCGCGCAGGGCATGGCGTCGCGTGACTGGGTGATTCCGGGTCGGATCCGCGACGTCCGGAGCGAGGGCGAGCGCTACCCCACCGGTCGAGGGGACGCGGCCGATCGGCGGGTCGAGGCGTGGCTGTGGTTCGAGACGCCGCCGGCGAGCTACGCCGACTGGCAGAAGCGCGAACACGAGAAGATCTGATCGGGTCGGCGCGGCCGAGCGCCCCCGGCGCGCGGCGGCGAGGCGAGGAGGAGCGAGATGTCCGCCTCTGAATGCACCGAGCGACGGTGGCTCGAAGCGGTCCCCTGCGGATTCGGCGCGCTGGCGGCCGACCGCGGGGCGGCGGGCGCCGGGGGAGTCGGCGACGTGGCGGCCGGCGGCGGTGGCGGTGGTGGCGCCGGCGGCACCGGCGGAGCCGGCGGCAGCGGCGGGAGCGGACAGGACGGGGTCGCTGCCGGGGGCGAGGACTACGACGATCTGTGGAGCGCGGAGGAGAGCGCCTACACCGACACCGAGAGCGGCGACGCGCTCGACGCGGCCGCCTCGGACGCCGATCCGCTCGCCGCGCCTCCCGAGGAGTCGGCCGAGCCCGCCGCCGAACAGGGCGACGCGGGGCCGCCGCCGGACGCCTTCGGTGACGAGCCGCCGCCGGACGAGCCGGTGGGCGACGAACCCCCGCCCCCGCCGGACGCCGAGGCCGGCACCCCACCGGCGGATGGTGGCGACGGCGCCCCCCCGCCGGAGTCACAGGACGACGGGATCGCGGACGAGGTGGCACTCGGCGGCAACATCGCCTCGGCCCTCGGTGCCACCACGAGTGCGATCGGCGCCGCGACCGGCAACACCGCGGTGACGGGCGCGGGCGCGATCACCGCGGGCGTCGGCCAGACCGTGGCGGGGGTGGCGAGCGGCGACGCGCTGCAGGCCACGCTCGGCGGAATCGGTACCGTCGGCGCGTCGGTGACGACCGGAATCGCGCTGCACAAGAAGGCGAAGGACAAGCGCGAGAAGGAAAAGGCAAAGAAGAAGCAGAAGCAGCAGGAACAGGAGAGTGCTGCCGGCGGCACCGAGGGCGGCGGCGCGAGCGGCGATACCGGCGCCGGGGGAGCCGGCGGCAGCGGCGCCGACACCGGTAGCGGCACCGGCACCGATACGGGCGCGGGCGGCGGCAGCGGTCTGGGCGCCTCCACGGATACGGGTCTGGGCGGCGCCGGCGCGACGGGCGCGGGCGGTGCCGGTGGCGCGGGAACCGACACCGGCGCCGGTGGCGCTGGAGGCGGCACGGGTACGGGCGGCGCAGCCACGGGCGCCGGTACCGGTGACGGCGGCGCGGGTACGGGTGCCAGCACGGGCGCCGGCGGCGACGGCGGTGCGGGCACGGACACGGGAACCGGTGCCGGCGGCGACGGCGGCGCGGGCAGCGGCACCGAGCCGGGAGGCGCAACCGGCGGTGGCGGCGCCGACACCGGGGCCGGCGGCTCGGGCGGCACCGGAAGCGACACCGGTGCCGGTGGCGCCGGCGGCAGCGGGGGCGAACCCGGCGCGGACGGCGGTGCGGGCGGCGTCAGCCCAGGCCAGACGGGCGAGCCCGGCAAGCCCGGCGGCGGCGGCAAGCCCGCCGGTGGTGGCAAGCCCGGCGGTGGTGGCAAGCCCGGCGGTGGTGGCAAGCCCGGTGGCGGAAAACCGGGCGACGGCAAGCCCGGTGGCGGGACGAGTGCCGACGCGGCGCACCCGCCGGGCATCTCCCCCGAGGTCGACCAGGAGGTCGAGTCGAGCCCCGAGGCGAAACCGCCGGTCGAGAAAGGCGACGGTCAGTTCGGCGCGCGCGGGCTCACCGCGCCCGCCACGCTCGATCAGGTCAAGGGCAGCGCGAAGCTCGCGCTGCAGCTCGTGCGCGACGTTCGCTCCGCCGGCATGCCGCCGGGCCTCGCGTTTCGCAAGATGCTCGCGGGTCTGCGGGTGGTCTTCCCCGGCGCGCCGCTTGCGCGCGTCGCGATCTGGATCGACAAGGCGGCGCGTGTCTACGAGGTGAGCGGCAACAAGGTCGACGCGGTGCTGCTGATCCTCAAGCGCTGGCTCGCAGCGAAGCCCGCGAAGCCGCCGGCGGGCGGACCGGGAACGCTTCCCCCTCCCGGCACCGGAACCGGTGGCGGCAAGCCGGGCGGCGGCAAGCCGGGGCCGGACGACACCGGTGGCGACACCGGAACCGGACAGCAGGGCTGCAAGCGGATCCGCACCCTCCCCAACAAGGAGATCGATCCGATCCTGCCGTTCCGCCTGTACACGGCGCAGCCCGGCGACACGCTCGAGCAGCTCGCCGAGCAGGCCAACGTGTCGGTCGAGGAGTTTGTGCGCGAGACGTTCGGCTCCGGGATCCCGAAC